>SKIJ01000043.1 GCA_007116495.1 Cryomorphaceae bacterium
AAAGTTGTATTTTTGTATACGATTAAAGTTTTTTTCGTAGCTTAGAATGAGATGTAATACTGTGTCATGAAACGTACGGTTAACATTAAAGCTATGATCAGTTATAACACATACGATACACATGTTATTATGAGCACCAAACACATCCTCCCTTTTGTACTGTTTTGTTTGACCTTTGGTTTGTCGTTGGTTTCTTGTTCTCGAGATGACGACGATGAATCGAGCAGCGAGCAACCGGATTCCCCAGCGCGTTATATTTCGCCTGTTTTTAGTTCAGTCACCACCACGTCTGTCAACTTCATTGACGGGGATAATTTATCTATGGATATTTACCGCCCACAAGGAGACGAGAATCGTTCAAGACCAGTAATTTTATATGCCCATGCAGGGTCGTTTTTCGACGGGTCAAAGGCATCTCAGGAAGCTCAACGTTTTTGTGAGGATTTTGCCAAACGCGGCTACGTTACGGTTAACATTGAATATCGCTTAGGTTCGGGTATTCAAATACTCAACGATTCCATTGAAATGATGTCTGTCATAGTTCGAGGCGTACACGACATGAAGGCTGCGCTTAGATTTATGCGTCGGTCGTTTGAAAATAATAACACTTACGGCATCGATACCTCACGCATTATTGTTGCCGGTAGTGGTGCTGGGGCTACCATTGCCTTGCACACCGCATTTATGAATAATCAACAGGTAATACCATTGCACATTGCTCAAATACTACTTGCCGAAGGCGGTCTCCACGGTTTGCGTGGTAATCAAAACTACAGCAATCGCTCACACGCCTGTGTGAATCTTGCCGGAGGACTTAATAACCTCAGCTTTATGGAGGCAAACGGCCCCGTACTCTTCTCGGCACAGGGTTCACAAGACGATAACTTTCCATTCCTATGTGGAAAAGTGTTTGAATCATTTCCACCTACAACCGATCGACTCAGATTATGCGGTGCTCGAGCCTTAGAAATGCAAGCCGAGTCTCTGCAAATTCCCAACGGAATATTACGTTTTCAAGGTGAATCTCACAGACCGTGGGTAGACGGAAGCAGTCGCCCTAATGCGCGATTTGATGACGTTGTAGATTCGGTTTCAGTTTTCCTTTTCGACAATCTGATTAATAACTAAAAAGTGCGTGAAAACCCCGTCGTTTTGTCAGAAATGCTCCTCCAAGGGGTTAGGCAAAACGATGATGTGAAACCGGTGTTGGGGTCGCTATCAAAATGTCATACCAATGAGTTGCAATTTGAGAATGATTCCTTGCGAAAAGCTTTTTGGTTAAATATTTACAACGCAACGGTTCAGTATTGGCTAAAGAAAAATCCGGAGGTTTATAACAATAGATGGGCGTTTTACAACAAGAAAGCCATTGAGATTGCCGGTAGGCGTTTGAGTCCAAACAATATCGAACACGGTATTCTTAGACGAAGTAAGTGGTTGTATGGGTTAGGATACGTTCAAACGCTCTTTCCTAACGGTTTTGAGAAACGTACTCGTGTTAATACCTTGGACAACCGTATTCATTTTGCGCTCAACTGTGGGGCAAAAAGTTGTCCGCCAATCATTGCATACAAGCACAATCAGGTAGATGACCAACTAAACGAGGTTACTAAATTGTTTTTACAAGCGAATACCAGAGTTGAAAATAACCGCCTCTACATATCAAAACTCTTTCTCTGGTATCGTGGTGATTTTGGTGGAAAACAGAATGTCATCAAGTTTCTAAAAGATTATAGCGCTCTTCCGAATCAGCCATTTGAGCGCGTTGTGTATGATGGATACGACTGGACACTAAAAACCGATATGTACGCCGATTAAATACATTTCTCTTTTGGTGAGCTGAATACGGGGAAGGGCAATCTTCTTTGTAAATTAATTTTTTTTCTGAGTAAAAAGGGTGCGTTTCCTCAATAAGAACATCAACACCGAGGTAACGTTTTATCTTCTTTTGTTTTGTGCAACCTACATCACGAATATCTGCTGATTTGTCAACGTTTCTTTGCACTAAAATAAATTACAATGATTACAGCAGACGTTCAAGCGAAAATGTCACCTAAAGAAGCGCTCAACCGGTTGGTAGAGGGTAACGAACGTTTTACAAAAAATTACCGCGAACAGCACAACTACCGCGAGGAGGTAGCGTCTGCTGCAACCGGTCAATGGCCATTTGCTGTGGTGTTGAGTTGCATTGATTCACGCACCTCGCCAAGCATTATTTTTGACCAAAGTATTGGTGATTTTTTTAATACGAGAGTTGCGGGAAATGTTGTTAACGACGATGTATTAGCAAGTATGGAGTACGCGGTAAAATATGCTGGTGCAAAGTTGGTGGTCGTACTGGGGCACACCAGCTGTGGTGCAGTTACCAGCGCATGTAAGGGTGTAAAAGATGGCCACATCACTGCTTTGCTCGATAAGATAAGACCGTCTATAGAGCACTGTGGATGTGGAAGGGGGAGTGCATTAGACGTTGATCGCGTTGCTGCAGACCACGTAGAATCCAGCTTAGAAGAGGTTCGTAAACGCAGCGACATTTTGGCCAAAATGGAAGGCAATGGCGATATAATGATCGTTGGTGCGATGTACGATATTGCATCGGGTGTGGTTACGTTTATGAATGCCAATTAACTTCTAACGATCTGTAGCAATCGCAGTGTCATTATGCCAGCTATTCGTTTAACTGATCCGCTTTTCGATGTAATTCGAATTGAGTAAGCTCAGTGCGCCCATGTATTTCACCTTGAACTTCACTAAATCGCCTACTTTGTAATTTCGATTTGTCTTACCTAAGTCTATGATGATCATGTCGCTGGAAGCACCTGCTATTTCCAGTTTTTTGTCTTTGGGCTCGAGGTAGTCCGGTGAAACGTCTAATAATCCAATATCGAGAATGGCGCGGTAGGATTTTTTTCCGTAATCGTCTTCATTTATTTCAAACATCTCACCCGATGGGTTTTCTTCCAGCTCGCCAATGGGAACTTTGGGCTTTTCGCGTATTTCTATGATTTCTGCATTCAACTCAAACACGTCTGCTTTCATGCCTTTTATGGTTTTTCCGGTCAGTAGGTTGTTGCCAAAATAAAGTGTTTCACCTACGCGAAAATGGTTGATGCCCTTTGGTAGCCGTCGCTTGAGCATAAGTGGTAAAACCACACTGGTTCCTCCGGTTACCCACTGTATTTTGGTGTTGAACTTCACCTCGATAAGTTGCTTGTACAAGCTGAGCTGAATTAGTTTGTCTTCACTGGGCATAACCCCGTACAAACAATTGAGGTTAGCTCCAATTCCAACCACTTTAATGTTGGGTAATTCAAATACCTTTTCGTAGAACGAAAGCAGTTGATCACCGAGAACACCTTCACGTAAATCGCCCAGTTCAATCATAATGATGACGCGGTGCTCAACATTTTGCTTTACCGCTTCATCAGAAAGCATTTTTATGGTGTCAAACTCAGTATTAAAGCTGACGTTGGCATATTTAATAACGTTTTTTATGCTTCGCTTAGCGGGAGGCTTGATGTAAACAGTATTGACGTCGGGGTCAATTTTTTTAATTGCCTCGAGATTACTGATGCGGGCGTCGCAGATTTCACGAATGCCTAATTCAATGAGCAATTTTAAAAGATCTTTGTTGCCGCAAAGCAATTTAGACACAACCGCCCAGTCGATGTTGCGATCTGTAAATTGCTTATCGAGGTACGCGAAGTTGTTGTGTAGCTTGTCTTTGTAAATGGTTAAAAACGCCATGATATTAATTATTAAACCACGTAACGTGGAATATGTTCAGGTAATCGGGTGAGGAGTTCGTAGTTTAATTGATTGGAAAACTCACCAAACGAGGCTACCGTAATTTCGAGGTCTCCTTGATGACCAATGATTACAACTTCATCGTCGGGAGCAATGCTTTTTAAATCGGAGGCATCGACAGTTGTGGCGTTCATGTTAACCGTACCCACAACGGGAAGCCGCTCACCGCCTACCAGTACGCGGCCTTTATTGCTCAAACTGCGGAAAAAGCCGTGGGAATATCCCACCGGCAAAACAGCAATTTTCATGTCTTTGTGCGCAATGTAACTTGTGCCGTATCCAATATACGACCCTGTTTTAACATTTTTTACGCTCATAACGCGCGTTTTCCAAGAAATAATGCGTTTCAAGGGGCTGGTTTGCATCGTTTTTCCCCCGCAGTATTCGATGAATATCTCCGGACTGGGCCAAAAACCGTACTGCATGATCCCAACTCTCACCATGTCGTATCGGGTGTCGGGGTAGCGCACCAGTGCTGCCGAACATGCAAGGTGACGTTGGTAGTTGCTGAAGCCCTCGGACGTTACAAATTCGTCCATCCGTTTGAACTGTGCTCGTTGCTTTTTAATCCGCAAGTAATTTGCGATGCTTTCGGCTCCGGCCAAATGCGAGCATAAACCTTCTAGTGACAAATGTTTAGCGTTGCTTTTTATGGTATCCAGCGCTGTTTTTAATTCGTTTTTCGTAAGTCCGGTTCGGTTGAGACCGGTCTCCACTTCAAGGTGGACACGTGCGGGAACACCTGTTGCTTTTGCGGCATCGAGTGCGTCGTGTAAACGTTTTAGATCAAAGCAAAAGAATCCTATGCGGTGTGTCAATACCCAATCCATCGACTCCGGTGTAATGTCGCCCATGATGAGAATATCGGGCTGATTGTTGGCTGCATGGTAAACTCTGTAGGCTTCGTCGTCGGAAAAAACGCAAAAGTGATCAATGCCACAGCTTTCGGCCATGGGCACAAATATTTCGATGCCATGACCGTAGGCGTTTCCTTTTACTACCGAGGAAATGCGGATGTTTTTTTTGCCCAACAACTTGCGAACAAAGGCGTAGTTGTCGGCTAAATTCGATATGCTTAACTCTATTTTTGATGTGGCGTTCATGAGTGTTCTTCAATGGTGTTGACCAGTATGCGGTGAAATAGCGCACTTCCGATGGGGATGAGTTTGTCGGGGAAATCGTAAGTGGGGTGGTGAAGTACCGGTGTATCTGTTCCCGACCCAATACAGAGTAAAGCGCCACTCGATGCGTTTAGTAGCACCCCAACATCTTCGCTCCAACGCATGGGCTCATGCATCATTTTTGTTGAGAGGTGCAATGTCTCTGCCGCGCGGCATATTGTATCTACTGCTTGCTCATTATTGATGACGGCGGAAAAATGCTCGGTGCGTTCGGTAGAAAGCGCAATGTCGAACGTTTTAGCTAATTCCTGACAACGTCCAACAATATCTCTTTCCAGCTCATCCAGTTGTTCATCGGCTTCCGCTCGAATGGTAAGGGCGAGACTCATGTTGCCCGGTGTTGTTCCGAAGGCGGGCTCTCCCAACTGCACATGTACCAAAGTTGAAATTCGCAATGGCGATGTTTTTTCGTATTGAAGATGGGGCAGCAATGGCTCAAAGACGCGTAATGGAGAGTTGCCTGCGAAGGGGTGGGCTGCGTGACTTGTTTTCCCGCTCAAGTGCAACCACAAACCTGTAGACGCCAAACACATGCTTCCCGGCTTAATCAAAATTTGTCCCAAAGGTTCCCCGGGGAGGTTGTGTAAGGCATACACCACATCCGGTTTGAAGTCGTTGAATGGCTTTCCTTCGGTTACAATAGCGGCGCCTTCACCCGTTTCTTCGGCTGGCTGAAACAGTAAGGCCAATGCTCCCTTTTCGGGTAAATGGCGCTCTGCTAATAAGCCAAGACCACACAGCATCGCCATATGGCCATCGTGGCCACATACGTGAGCAACTCCTTCGTTGGACGATTTGTAGCCGATATCGGGGTTGTTTTCGGTGATGGGAAGAGCATCGAGTTCAGCGCGAAACATGACACGCGGACCGGAATTGCCGCTGTGGTAGACCAATAGAAAACCGTTGTCCCCCGAATTCTCTTGTCGTTCAAACGAGGGGAGGTGCTCTCTTGCCCAATCGGCTAGGTCGACAGCAGTATTGGTTTCCCGGTGACTTACTTCGGGGTGTTGATGGAGGTGATGTCGAAGTTTTCTGAGCAGCTTGTATTCGTCAGAAGTTAGCTGTTGGGCGTCCATCTCATTTCCAGATATTTGTTGGTAAACCCAATGTTTTCATAGAGATGACGAGCGGGATTGTCGGGTTCAACGTGAAGGGCAACACCGCCTTTGCACAGCGGAAGCGCTGTATCCATGATTTTTCGTCCAATGCCCTTGCCTCGTGCACTGCTGTCCACGGCGATGTACACCAAAATATTTGACGGAATGTATCCGTTCATGCCCGTGTGGTTGATGATGGTAGCGCCAAGTATTTTGCCATTTTCTTCGGCTATTACAGCAAATCCGCCCATGCCACCGTCGCGCTCTAGAGCAAAGTCTAAGCATGCTTGTATATCGTGTTTTGGATCTCCGTATTGTTCGAGGTGTTTAAATAGAAAGTCAACCAATTCAGATTCGGTAAACTGCCATTCTGATTGGTTTTTTTTATGCAAGTGATGCAAATTCATAGATGATATTTCAAAACGTTTAGATTGCTAATTTACAATACAACCAGCGGCACGGCAAATATTAAGCGATCAAACTTCGGAAGTAGTTGGGGGCACTCGCAAGCATACTGCCGTACCAAGAAAAGTATTCGCCATTGACGAGCATTACCTGTGCGTTGGGGGCAAGTTTTTGTACGTCGTTGAGATGTTTGGCTTTAAAGGGAAAAGGTTCGCTCGACAACATAATGACGTCGGGGTTGAGGTTGCCAAAGTCGCTATCGCTGATGATGGGGTAGCGTGGAGACGTAACAACATTTGTCATGCCGCACAATTGCAGCATATTGTGGATGAAGGTGTCGTTACCGGCAGCCATCCAAGGCTTCTTCCAGATCAAGTACAACACACGTTTAGTAGGCGCGGTGGTTTTTAGGGAGTCAAACTCAGCGCGAATGTGTTTTTGAAGAGCTGCCGCTTGATTGCTGCGCCCACAAAGGACGCCAACATCGTTGATCATGCTGAGAGCGTCATCAAGTGTGGCAACATCGCTTACGTAAACAGGATATTTGGAGGCGAGCCGCTCTACGTCTTCGCGATTATTTTCTTCTTTGTTGGCAATCACTAAATCGGGTTTCAAGTCATCAATGCAATCAAAGCGAAGATTTTTGGTTCCGCCAATAATGGTTTTTTCTTTCCGCCAAGCAGGTGGGTGTACGCAAAATTTTGTTATCCCACATACCGATGCATCGAGATCTAAATCGGCCAGCAATTGCGTTTGTGACGGTACCAACGATACGATTCGCTGAGGCGGATGATTTAATCTTACACGACGATTTAGTTGATCATAAATGTCAATCATACCACAAAGGTAGGGCTGAAGGTTTAATTTCCCATCGGTCATGTTTTTAACATACCGCGGGCGAAAGTGATTGGTTTAATCCCGTCGCATTTGCATGTGTGGAAGATTGTCTTCGAGATAGTATTTGCCCGTAGCCCGAAACCCCAACTGTTCGTAAAATTCCTTGAGATATGTTTGAGCGCTAATGCAAACACTCTTGCTTTCATGGGTATTTATGAAGCCGAGTGCCCGCAGCATGATTTTGGTTCCAACGCCATGTCTGCGCACATGATGATGGGTGACGACCCTTCCGATGGACCATTCATTGTAGGATACCCCCGGAGGAAGTACGCGGCAATACCCCACAACCTCATCATGGAGACGTGCGTAGATGTGCGTGGAGAGCGGATCTTTTCCGTCAACATCCAAATAGGGGCAATTTTGCTCAACGACAAAAACCTGTTCGCGAAGCCTGATGATGTCGTGGAAAACACCACAGGTCAATTCATTGAATGATTTGGTGTGATAGGTGATTCCGGTCATTGTATTGCGTTTGGTCAGATGTAGATGTTAAATATTCATCGAGGTTCTACATACGTTTACGTCGTTGCATTTGTCTGCCTATCTCACTAAAGATCTATTTCTAAGAAAGATGTGGTAACGCCTACAATGGCACCGAAACCGTTTTCTACGTTGAAATTTAAGATGGCCGGCTCGGAAAAAGGGGTGAAACCAAGGCTGGTTTGCGCAAAACTTTGAAAAAAACGGTGCATTTCCTGGCTTAAAGAGCTTATTTCAATAATGAGCTTTTTGTTGGATCCAAATCCGGAGAGGTTCTCATCTTTTCTTATGCGCATTTCGATCTGGTGGCTTTGACCGTTGAAGGCATTATCTGAAAGTACACCGGAAAATCGATAAGGACTACCATCTTCTAAAAAATCAAAATCTTCGTAGTACCAGAAAAAATCCGGACTAGATACGTTGAATTCTAACTGAGCAGAAAGGATTCCAAATTCGTGTAAAATGATATGACTTTGAAATAGATAGTGGTTAACGTCACTCGGGTCGTCGATGGTAAATGTAACGATGTATTCGGAAAGGGTTTCGTCAACAGAAACATTTCTGGGGATTACCTTTTCGGGCATGGTTTGCGTCGCCGATAGTTCGGTGTCATCATTGGTGGTCATTTGAAATAGATAGGTCTCACCGGGTTCGTATTCGAGTTTTGATATGTACCTATACAATTGTGTTTGCATTGAGCTATCGGTAGGCTCCGGTCTTTCTACTATATCGTCACCTTTAAAAATCAGCATTTCTCCATCATTGTAAAAGGTGTGTTGATTATTTCTGCTGGTCAATGCGACGGTTTTACTCAGTGAAAAAGTGGTCTCTACGTCACCGGTGAGCAATGAACTGTGTATGTTGAAATATGAGGAAATAGTGGTCATGTCAAACTCATTCGAAAAAACATAATATGGATCTCCTGCTGTAATATTTCCGTTAAGCGTCCATACAGGCTCGTGCTCCGGTATATCAATGTCAATGATTTGACTGCATGATGACGATAGAATAACCATCGGTATCAGAAACGTAAATACCTTTAAGTACTTCATGTGTGTAGTGTTAAAAAGCGATTCGGTAACTCACCGATGGCAAAATGGGAAACAAAGCCACTTGTCTGAATCTAACATCGCCATTTGGCTGGGTTTCATCAAAAATAAAAAAGGTGTTCAGTCGATTGTAAACATTGTAAATACTGATGTTCCACGTGCGCTCGTGCTTCTTTTTTTTATGAAAATTGATGGATACATCCCCGCGGTGGTAGGCGGGAAATCTGAAACTATTGAGGTCGCCATACTGAGCTATACTGCCTTCCAAACTCGATCCTTGTGGGCTTTGTGTACTCACATAATACAAGGGGATATTCGTTGCAATACCGGTACCGTAGACCCATGTCGCCGAAACGTCAATTTTTTCACTTATCTCGTAGGTCATTACAACCGATACATCGTGACGGCGATCGAATCGGTAGGGATAAACGTTGCCGTTGTTGAGATTGGCAAATTGGCGGTTGTTCCAACTCAAGGTATAACCTACCCATCCGGTGAAATCACCGGTGCGCTTTTGCATAAACACTTCGCCACCGTACACCCATCCGGTACCGCCGGTTTCCACGCGAGATTGCCAGTCGTTGGGGTTGATGAAAGCACTGCCGGCGCGGTATTCAATCAAGTCGGTCATGTGCTTGTAGAACCCTTCAACGCTAACTTCGTAGGTGTTGTCTTTAAATGAGCGAATCCAACCAAGAGCCACTTGATCGGCCATCATAGGAGGAATTAAGTCTGTTGCGGGCACCCAAAGATCGGAGGGCAGCCCTACGCCGTTGTTGCTCGACAACAGGTGTAAAAATTGCTGCATTCTGGCAAAACTGAGTTTTACAGACGATTGGCTGTCGATTAAATATCGCCCCGATACTCTCGGTTGCAAACTTTGGTAATAGGTGTCGCGAATGCGGTACAAATTGTAGTGTAGTCCGTAGTTGACTTTGATTCTGTCGTTGATGATTTGATCGTTTTCGATGTACAATGCCGCTTCGTCAGACATGAACTGTTCTGCTTGGTTGAGTATCTCCTCTTCAACTTGGTCAAACTCCTGAACGGTGAACTGGAAAATACTGGGTCGAAAATTATGACGAATGTAATTGGTTCCAAATCGAATGTGGTTCTGACTGTTCGGGTGGTATTCAAAATCAGACTTTAGACCGTAGTCTTCGATGTTTGATCTGAGTCGGAGAGCAATATCAACGTCACCCTGCTCACTGTCTTGAATACGACTGCCCCATTCGTAGCGTGTATAGGTTGCGGTTACATTCATAAACAATTTTGAAGAAAAGAGGTGACTCCAACGCAAAGAGGCAACGTTGTTTCCCCAGTTTAGATTGGCGCGGGTGTTTGAGAAGTCGTCCTGAAAGCGAAAGTAAAACTTATCGGTATTAAAAAAATAACTGGCGTATAGGCGGTCTTTATCGCTGAATTTGTGATTGACTTTAATGTTTAAATCTCCAAAGTAGTAACCGGCACGGCTTCCGGGTTCAGCCAAGGCAATTAATGGTTGAGCCAACGCATCGATGTAGGTACGTCTCCCCGAAATCATGAAGGAGGTTTTGTCTTTTACAATTGGCCCTTCTAAAGTGAGCTTCGAGGAAATCAGCCCAATAGAGCCTTCTCCGCGAAAGCGCTTCATGTCACCGTCTTTCATGGTGACGTCTAATACAGAACTCAATCGACCACCAAAGCGTGCCGGAAATCCTCCTTTTATCAACTCAGCGCTTTTGATGGCGTCGGCATTGAATACGCTGTAAAAACCGAAGAGATGACTCACGTTATATACCGGAACGCCATCGACCAAAATGAGGTTTTGGTCGGGGCCTCCACCGCGAACGTACAGTCCAATATTACCTTCGTTACCGCTTTGTACCCCCGGCAAAAACTGAATGGTGCGAAGAATGTCGATTTCACCAAATAGAGCGGGGATTTTTTTAACCTGTTTGATATCGATATCCACGGAGCTCATCTGTGTTCGGTCTACCCGAGAAACACCGGAGCTAACCGTCACTTTTTCTAAGTCAGTTCCCGAAGGCATTAACGGTAAAACAGCAATAAACGTATCGCGATTCACGGTAAGATCTACCGGGTCGTATCCAATGTAAGAAAAACGTATGTTTGCTTGCTTTTGGGGAATGGTTAAACTGAAAAAACCAAAGTTATTGGTGACCGTTCCGCGCCGCTCATCCAACTGATATACATTGACGCCAATCAGTCGCTCTGCCGACTCCGCGTCTTCAACAAACCCGCTTATGGTAATCGTTTGACCAAATGATGTGAGCACGACAATGGACAGCGCGACCGTTAGGTAGTGTTTTAACATGTTTTAACCTTTAAAGGAGGCAAATATAACGTCAACATGTTGTGTGTTCGTATAAAAAAAGCCAATCAAATTGTTGATTGGCTTTTTTAATTGGTCGGGATGACAGGACTTGAACCTGCGACCACACGCCCCCCAGACGTGTACTCTACCAACTGAGCTACATCCCGATAAGAGGGCGGCAAAAGTACGCTTCATTTTTTAATTTGCAAACTTTGACTTGGTGATTTTTCACACGTTTTGGCTTAACTTCATTTGCTACCTTTGCACTCTTAAAATAGACATGACATATGAGTACAGAACGCATCAAATGCCTGATAATAGGAAGTGGCCCTGCCGGATACACGGCTGCCATTTACGCGGCACGCGCCGATTTAAACCCCGTTATGATTACCGGAATGGAAATGGGCGGTCAGCTTACCACCACTACGGATGTTGAGAATTTCCCCGGCTATCCCGAGGGCATTCAAGGTCCTGAGATGATGGAGCAATTCAAACAACAAGCCGAACGCTTCGGCACCGACATACGCATTGCTTACGCCTCAAAGGCCGAACTGGCAACGGAAAAGGGCGGGTGGCATAAAATCACCGTAAACGACAGCGACGTCATCGAAGCACAAACGGTGATTATTTCTACCGGAGCATCGGCGAAGTACCTCGGCTTAGATAGTGAAAAGCGCCTTATGGGGCACGGCGTAAGTGCGTGTGCCGTTTGCGATGGCTTTTTCTTCAAAGGCCAAGAAACGGTGATTGTTGGTGCCGGTGATTCGGCTTGTGAGGAGGCATCTTACCTTTCAAAACTTTGTCCCAAGGTCACCATGCTGGTTCGTCGCGATGAAATGCGTGCCTCTAAAATCATGCAAGACCGCGTGAAAAACACTTCCAATATTGAGATTCTTTACAACACGGAAACCGTTGAGGTGCTTGGAGATAAAACCGTAACCGGCGTAAGAGTGCGCAATAATAAAACCGGAGAGGAACGTGTGATTGAAGCACAAGGGTTTTTCTTAGCCATTGGCCACACGCCAAACTCCGGTATTTTTAAAGGGCAGTTGGACATGGACGAAACGGGCTACATTCAAGCAGTTCCCGGAACATCAAAAACCAACTTGCCTGGCGTTTTTGCTACCGGTGATGTTCAAGATAAACACTACCGTCAAGCTGTTACGGCAGCCGGTTCGGGATGTATGGGTGCACTTGACGCCGAAAAGTACCTTGCAGAAATAGAATCAATGGTTGAAGCCTAAGGGTTTTTACCATACATTTGCCACACACTGGGCTGCGCGAGCATTAATAGGGAATCCTGTGTAAGTCAGGAACTGTACCCGCAGCTGTAACCCCATAAACGGGCATTCGCATTCTTCGCCACTGGTTTTTTATAATCGGGAAGGCGCGAATCGCCGGGGGAGTCAGAAGACCTGCCCATTGTGTTGATTACTAACATAAACCGTCCTTCGGGAATAAAGGACTAGGTAGATATGACGAATTTCCCCTTCGTCCGCATGCGCACCGTTTACATTGTGTGTGTGTGGCTTTTTATGGCGCAACTCTACGCGCAAGACCAAGCCTTCACGGATACGCTTCCGGAAGCATTGGTGTGGGCCGACAAAACGCGTTTGCAAGGTGAGTTTGCGCTGATTGAAACCATCAGCGACGAACGTCGCTCGCGAACACCGGTGCTCTTTTTATCTGATGTGATGCAGTGGAATAGCCACTGGCAGGTACTATCGTACGGTCCGGGTATGGTTTCCACCCTTGCCCACCGCGGAAATAATGCCGAACAAGTTCGGATTTATTGGAAGGGCATACCACTCAATCATCCTGCACTGGGCTTGGTCGATTTATCGGTGATGCCGGCGGCTTTGTTTGGACAGGTTTCCGTAATAAATACCGGCAGCAGCGCGCAACTTGGAAATGGCGCTCTTGGAGGAAGTGTCGTTCTTAATTCCTCCCCCTCCAAGCCCGGTGTTTCGGCAGAATGGCATTCCAGCGTGGGGAGTTACGGGTTTTTTCAGCAAATGGCATCGGTATCCGTAAACAAAGGTAGGTGGAGCAGTTCCACGCGATTCCTATGGATGCAAAGCGACAACGATTATACCTACCAGCCGTTGTTTGGCGACCCGCAACCTCTTCCCAATGCCGATTATCAGCAGCGGCATGTCATGCAGGATGTGCGGTACAACGTTGATGAAAACACCTATATTGAAGCCGCTCTTTGGCTAAGTGATAAAACGACGAATATACCACCAACTACCAATGCTAATCCGCGCTCTCGCGAAATGCTGGAAGATAACAACGCGGTTGGTAGCTTGTCGTTTAATCGCGTGTTTACCAATCGCAGCGGTATGCTTGTACAGTACGGTTACCTGCACGCCGATCAGTATTACCGTTCGGAATTTCCCGATATCAATAGTTATAATCCGGCGCGAACACATTTTGCCGAACACCATCATTACGGAGCTTGGAAAAAGCTGCGGTTTAAAGTTGGCCAGCAATACACCCATAGCTCCGGTCCGGGGCCTAATTTATCGGAAGGAAATGTTCAACAGTTTTACGCGCTATTTGGACAAGTAAGTGCGGATTTAACCGCTCGATTCACCTCACAGCTTAGTCTGCGGCAAGAATGGGTCAATGGCTACGACCCTCCTCTGGCATTTGGCTGGCTCAACGAATACCACATCAGTGATGAACATACGGCATGGGCTCGACTGTCGCGCAACTACCGTGTGCCAACGCTCAATCAACTTTATTGGCAGCCGGTTGGTAATCCGGATTTACTGCCGGAAGATAATGTATTAATGGAAATTGGCTGGCGATGGCGACTGCTCCCGCAGAGTCAAGCCGGTGTAACGCTATACGGCAGCGAAACCAGTAACTACATCCAATGGCGCCCGGGTATTGGTGGGTTATGGGCTGCACAAAATGTACGTGAAGTAATGGCTTATGGTGCAGAGGTTCACTGGGATGCCGAGTGGAGGTTGTCGACGCTGCAAAGCTTTGGTGCAACCATTCGCTTTAGTGCTGGGCGTGCCTACAGTACGGGAGATGATGACCCCCATCGAGGCAATCAACTCATATATCAACCGGTTTACCGCAGTGCTAACACGCTGTTTTATCGTTACAACCAATGGGAAGTGTCACTGCGCTCGCGTTATGCCAGTGAGATGTTTTCTCTGCCGGCGCACCAACCTTCTGTGCGGTTACCGGAAGTTTTACTGTTCTCCGGAGGCATTCAACGCGAATGGACATTTAAGCACTTACGCATGCGCACTCAGTGCTTTGTAGAAAATATGGGCAATGCTCAATACGAACTTCAATTGGGGCGTCCTATGCCCGGGACAAACTGGTTGTTGGCAGTTCACTTTTATTTTTAACATCAATCTTTTACACATGAAAACAATGAAACAATTATGGTTCGTTGCCATAGCACTTTTTACCTTTACCGCTTGTAGTTCCGACGACGACGATAACGGCAATGGCAA
>SKIJ01000051.1 GCA_007116495.1 Cryomorphaceae bacterium
AAAACAAAGAAATGAACAGAGGCGCCCCACAACATAAGGTTTACGACGTACAGGATGCACGAGAGGCCATCCGTCGGTATTGCGCCTACCAAGAGCGTTCGCAGCACGAGGTGAGTGAGAAGCTTCAGAGTATGGGCTTGATACCCATGGTCGTCGACTTGCTCATGGTTGAGCTGATAGAGGAGGGCTATGTAAATGAACTGCGCTTTGCCGAAGCTTTTGCCCGGGGGCGGTTTCGACAAAAGGGCTGGGGGCGGCTTAAAATCAAAGACAAGCTCTTTCAGCGGAAGATTTCTCAGGCTTGTATTCAGTTGGCCTTGGAAAGCATCGACGACGACGAATACCTAGATCAACTTAGACAATTGGCTATGTGGAAATGGGAAAAGGTAAAGGCACCCAACGATTTTGTTCGCCGTCAAAAGGTTATGGGTTTTCTCTACCAGCGTGGTTTTGAGTACGACCTGATACGCGACGTTACCAGCGACATACAGTAACGCCGCGAAAAGAAAACGCTCCCCATACAACCCTAGGGAGAAGACAATAAGTAATAATAAAAGGTAGATTATACCTGATGTTTATCCGTGTACCTGTCGCTCTACCATTATACAAAGTAGAGATAAACTCTTACACAAAGATTTTACCCTTTAAAATCCGGCTTTCGCTTTTCCAAAAACGCCGTTGTCCCTTCTTTAAAATCCTCGTTACCAAAACATTGTCCAAAATGAGCAATCTCTTCTTTGAGCGCATCCGTTTGACCAACTTCGAAGCCCGCTTGTACTGATTCCAATGCGTGTTGAATGGCGGTTGGGGATTGTTTGGCAATGTTTGCTGCAATAGTGTTGGCTTCATTCGCAAGTTCAGCTTGCGGTACAACGCGATTAACAAGTCCCCAATGCAATGCTTCTTCAGCGGTTAACATACCTGCCGTAGTGATAAGTTCGAGTGCCTTACCTTTACCAATAAGCTGAGCGAGACGTTGCGTGCCGCCATATCCGGGAATGAGACCGAGGCTCACCTCCGGCAAACCCATTTTAGCGTTATCAGACGCGATGCGTATGTGGCAACTCATGGCAAGCTCCAAGCCGCCGCCGAGTGCAAAGCCATTTACCGCAGCGATAACCGGTTTAGGCATATTTTCTACGTAATTAAACAGCAGCTCTTGTCCTTTGCGCGCAAGTTCTTGTCCTTCGTTAACCGAAAGTGATGCAAGCTCAGCAATATCTGCACCGGCAACAAATGCCTTGCTTCCGCTACCGGTGACGATGAGCGCACGAATGCGTTTATCATTGCGAACGTCTTGGAGGTTATTGTGGAGAGACTGAATGGTCTCTGCGTTGAGGGCATTGAGTTTATCGGGACGGTTAACCGTTAGGGTCGCAACGTGACCGTCTTTATGTAAGATGCTTTGCATGACATTATATTTTGGGCAAATGTACAGAAAAAACGGAACCTTTACCCACTTCTGATGTGAAGGTAATATTCCCATCCAATCCTTCAATGACGCGTTTTACAATTGATAACCCCAGCCCCATACCAGAATTTTTGGTGGTAAATCGCGGTTCAAAAATAGCATCTCGTTCGTCGTCGGGGATGCCCACCCCGTTATCAATTATATCGATGTGCACATCATCGCCCTGCTCATATACATTAATGCGAATGCGTATGGGCTCATCTTCGCGTTCGGCTTGAAGGGCATTTTTAATCAGATTGTTAAGCGCACGGATCAACTGTTCGGCATCGCCGTTGACCATTGCATTTCCATTGGTGTGCTCGCTCACCTCAATCTGTTGGTCATCGAATATACTCGCAGCCTTATAAACCACTTCGGTGATGTTAATGGGATTTCGTTTTAGTTCGGGCAAATTTGCGTACCGCGAAAATGCGTTGGCTATTTCTGCCATGGCATCAACTTGAGCTACCAAGCTATTGAGTTTTTCGGCAACGGCTTCCGGAGTATCAGAGCGCTGCGCCAACATTTGCATCTGTAACTTCATGGGGGTAAGTGGATTTTTAATTTCGTGCGCCACCTGTCGCGCCATGTCGCGCCACGCAGATTGCCGCTCTCGCTGAGCAAGCTTAATGGCACTATCGTGGAGCTCCTGCAGCATTTGGTTATACTCTTCGGCCAACTTATAAATTTCGGGGGGAAATGCTCCGGCAATTGGTTTGTTTTCGCCCAACCGCGTTTCGGCTATTTTTTCGCGAAGACGGGTGAGTGGCTTGGCAATGCTGTTGGAGAGGAACAACGCAATGATGACCGCTACGAAAAACACCAACGCAAAAATGCCGGACAATCGTGCGAAAAATTCCCATAATTCGTCTTCCTCAAAGCGCTCGTCCGTTAGGTAGGGAAAGTTGAGAATGGCTATGGGCCTTTGACGTTCGTCGAACACCACTGAGGCGGAAAAAATATAATTTTGATCTTTATGCGATTGGTAGCGCATGGTTCCTTCACCACTGTTCTTGAGCTGCTCCAAAAGTTCAGCGGGTATTTCACCGGGGAATAAAGCGGTATGCTCGCTTTCTGCTTTAGAGCTTATCACGTATGACCCATCGAAATCGTAAAAACCAATATCTTGCTGGTGAATTTCCGCCAACTCGCAGATGCGCTCATCAAACACGTCCATCAGCTGAGAGGCGTTGAGATACAAATCCTGTGGGTGATTGCGAATGAAGTAATCAACGGTAGCGCGGATGGCGTACTCCTTGCGCTTTAGGCGTTCGATGTTGTACTCTTCATTTTCCTTTTTAAAAAAGTAAAAGGAGATGGCACCGGTCATAAAAAACGAGAGGACAATGAGCCCCAACATGGCCAAAAACATGCGGTTTCGCAAAGGGAGTCGAGTACGCCTCATGGTGGTTTTTTAGGGTTACCGTTGCACATAAACCATGCCCTCATTGTGCGATTTCAGCTAAGGGAAACGGTTTTTTCTTTTCGTTTTTTTCAATGAAGCATTGAGGTGCATTTTTTTTGCACCCCATATATGTTTTTATTTCACGCGAAACCATCCAACTGTAAGGTACAAGAACGTGGTTTGCGTTTTATCCGATGACAACACCGTTTATACGCGTACTATTCAAACCACGTTTAAAAGAGAGAAAACCCAACACCTAAGGTAAAGCAAGGAATAAAGCGTACTTCGCGGTAGTAATTATCTCTTTGTGTAATGAAGTTGACGTCCACTCGACCGGTTAATCGCGACATGAATTCGTACTCCGCACCTAAGTGCAATCCAACACCCCATCCATCTGGTTGGGGGTTGTCGATGCCCAACTGTTCAGCCTGATTAACATAGTTGAGCGGAAGCTGCGGCATACGACCGTAAAGTGGCCCTATCCCCCCGTAGATACCCAATGTTTCACTGTGACGATAACGCGCTACACCCGCTATTTGGGCACCCCAACCCTGAGCCGAGTACTGGTCACCAACAACGGCAAACGTAGGTTGAATGCCAAAGTTAAACCCACCGTCGCGCTCGTCGTGTACAAACCAATACAAATCACTTACGGCCATCCCCCATCTGTTTGCGGGCATTGCCAACTCGAGCCACCCACGTATTGTAAGCGTGTGGTTGTTTTGCAAACCAATCTGCAATGCTGCGTCACCAATAAATGCGTACGAACCCGGGAGGGGCTCTCCCGATTCAACATCAAAATCGGGGTTGCTGAATGTTGTTTGATCGTCGACGTGTGATAAGGGAGCCGGACCACCGGAAAGATGGATTCGAGCCTGACCAGGCTCCAAATCTTGTCCCGGCACCATCATCGAGGGATTGTACACTTGTGAACCGATACAACCGGTAGAAACAGCCGCGACAAGGATAATCAATAGTCTCATATACGTTAAATTTTGCGCAAGTTAACGACTATACCTGATTCATGCTACAACTGATTTTTCCGGACAAAATAAAAAATTCACCTCAAGATAATTTTTTTCTTGTTCAGTAAAAAAATCCAATTTACTTTTGCCGTCCCAAAAAAAAGGAAACACCTTCCTCCTTAGCTCAGTTGGTTAGAGCATCTGACTGTTAATCAGAGGGTCCTTGGTTCGAGCCCAAGAGGAGGAGCTTAAAGCCGGAGATTTTTGTCTTCGGCTTTTTTGTTGAAAATACTTTGGTTTTTTCCAAAAAATAATATGCACACTGTATATATTCTTTACTCTGA
>SKIJ01000100.1 GCA_007116495.1 Cryomorphaceae bacterium
GCACTAAAAATCAACAAAACCGGTAACTTAAGTGCATACACAGAGGGAGGAAAAAGCATCAACCAAGGGGCAACTATTAGCATTTCCAATCCCACCCAGTTGTGTATTTGTCCCGGAAAAAAAGATTGCACCGGAATCCCCTCTAACCACTTTTGCACCTGAATGGCCAAGGCTGCTTCGTCGATATCTGGAATAAGTGTAGGGGAAAATAAAAGAGGTAGCCTGACAACCACTATCCCCAGAATCAATAAAACTGAACCTGTCGTTTTAGAGCAACGCATTGGCCACATTAGCTAATTCAGAACGCTCACCTTTTTCAAGTGTTATCGCCGCAAAAATGGGATGGTCTTTCATTCGTTCCATCATATACGATAAGCCATTGGAGTGTTCGTCTAAATATGGCGTATCGATTTGAAACACATCGCCCGTAAAAACAAACTTAGCATTCTCTCCCGCCCGAGTAATAATTGTTTTTATCTCGTGTGGTGTTAGGTTTTGTGCTTCATCGACGATGAAAATAACGTTTGACAAGCTGCGGCCGCGAATGTACGCAAGTGGTGTAACCAGTATTTTTTCAGACTGTGTCATTTCATCAACCAACTTATAATCCTTGTCATTTTCTTTAAACTGATTCTTAATGTGCTTTAAATTGTCCCAAAGTGCTTGCATATACGGATCTACTTTTGCTTTCATATCGCCAGGAAGATACCCTAAATCTTTATTGCTTAACGGAACGATGGGGCGACTCAGGTAAATTTGATGAAAATCTCGGCGTTGCTCCATAGCTGCTGCAAGTGCTATTAGCGTTTTGCCTGTACCGGCGACACCGGACAAGGAAACCAATTTTATTTCGGGATTAAGAACTGCATGCATGGCAAATGCTTGTTCGGCATTGCGAGGTATTATACCGTAAGCTTTGCGTTTTTCAACCAGCTCCAACTGATCGGTTCGAGGATTAAAATACGCCATCACACTCGATTTATTGCCTTTTAAAATCATGTATTGATTGCCTTTAGGGGAAAACTCAGGCACTTTTTTTACCACCCGTTCACGAGACAACACACCTTTTTTGTATAGGTCATCAATATGCGCTTGGGGAATATTGTCAAAAATCATTTTCTTCTGCAGTGATTCTACATCCTTCACCTTTCCAGTTTCAAAATCCTCTGAAGCCATACCTAAAGCGCGTGCTTTTAAGCGAAGATTGATATCTTTCGTCACCAATACTACTTGCTTATCCGGAGACTCCTCCTTCAATCTCAGTGCAGCATTTATAATCTGATGATCCATTCGGTTGCCCATAAATATGGCGTTGGCATCCATGGATTGCGCCGTCTTACTCATGATAACCCGAAAGTTTCCATTCTTGTCGCTTCCGTTTAATGGAATCCATTCCTGCAATGAACGATCTTTTCCTTTAGCATCTAAGAAACGAATAAAAGCTCTTGCTTCAAAGTTTTTAGTATCGCTTCCTTTTTTAAACCCATCCAACTCTTCCAATACTGTAATTGGTACGGCAACGTCGTGTTCATCAAATTCCATAATTGCGTTGTGGTCGTATAAAATCACCGAAGTGTCTAAAACGAAAATTTTCTTGACACCGTTATTTTTTTTTGGTAAACGTGAAAATTCCGAAGAGTGTGCTGAAATGGATTTATCAGAGGTTGATGCAAACATGACGTTTTTTTTATTATTTACGTGACTAAATTATTGTTTTTAAGTACTGTTAAAGTTCACTAATGAATAAAGAAATCAACAATGTGATGGTAAAAATAAAACCTTATAATTGGTCGATATCATAATCACCTAGCTCTTACTTTTGTATGTTCACATTCAAATCCAAATTATGGCAAAGAACATCATCAACGTTGGCAATATAAACTGCGGAAACGACACGCTTTTTTTAATTTCCGGACCATGTGTAATTGAAAGCGAACACACCATGCTTAGCGTTGCGGAAAAGCTCAAACGTTTTTCTGAAAAATCAGGTGTTCCCGTAATCTACAAGTCTTCGTTTATTAAAGATAACCGATCATCTGTCGATTATTACCGAGGTCCCGGTTTGGATGAAGGACTCCGCATACTGCAAAAGGTAAAAGATGAATTTGAATTCCCATTACTATCGGATATTCATCATCCTCACGAAGCAGCTGCGGCAGCAGAGGTTTTAGACGTCATACAGATACCTGCTTATTTGTGTATGCAAACGTCATTGGTGGTAGAAGCGGCAAAAACGGGTGCGGTGATTAATCTCAAACACGGCCAGTTTTTAGCGCCTGAGAACATGATTAAGCCGGTTCAGAAAATTGAGTCTACCGGAAACAAAAACATTATTCTTACAGAACGCGGATATGCATTTGGTTACAACGATTTGGTTGTAGACCCTCGTTCTTTTTACCACATGGCAGAAACAGGTTATCCCGTGGTATTTGACGTAACACACAGCATTCGCAAATACGGTATACCGAGTGCCGACCCCAGTGGCGGTGCCAGACAGTATCTGAATGTATTGGCAGGAGCGGCAGTAGGCGCTGGCATCGATGGTTTATTTATTGAAACGCATCCTTGTCCGGAAGAGGCTCTTTGTGACGCAGCCAGTCAAATGAATATTGATCAACTATACGAATTTACAGCTCCGCTTATAGCACTTCACAACGCTAAAAAGAGTCTGTAATTTTATAACGCTAACCTTTTGAAAACAAAAAAAGCCCTCGACGAGGGCTTTTTTTGTAAAATTAAAAATCTGTATTACAGATTATTGATCGCTTTGAATTCGCCATTGGTTACCTGAATGCTTTCTTCCGTAACCAAACTCTTCGCTGTAAACGAAAATGTTCCTTCAATAAAATCATCGTTGAGTTCGGTAATAACTAATTCACCACTGACATCCGCTCCTCCATAATTAACGGAGTTACCGAAGGGTTGGTCAACATAGCTAACGTGGAAAGCTCTACCTCCTGCAGCGTCTACCAACGTTCTTATGTCATAGGTTCCGGGCTCTGGTGCGTCAAAGGGATTGGGCTGTGGCCCCAAATTAAAGTCTAACGTATAACTCTGATCCGTTTCTTCATCACCATCATTACCTCTTATTGTCAATTGGTAAGTATTGCCAACTTGTGTTTGTCCCATGGTTGCCAAACCGGTTTTTTCTGCTTCTACAGCGCCGGATACAGTAAAGGAAATACTGGAGTTATCGGTCACTAACTCTGTTCCGTTGTCATCGTCATCAGAACATGCACCTAACGATAAAGCAACCGCAGAAACGATAAAAAAGCGTTTAAATGTGTGAAGATTCATTATGTTTATTTTTTTGATTTATATCAGCTGTAAAATTAATAAAAAAATGTGAGCATTCATGCAGCTTTAATAGTCCTATAAGCATATTTAGCCCAAAACTTAAACATTTTAAAACTAAATGCCTTAAACCATGGTATGAAATACGTTCTGTACATCGTCATCCTCCTCAATCTTCTCAAGTAGTTTTTCTACGTCTTCGGTTTCCGCTTCATTCAACGTTTTAGTGGTTGTTGGGATGCGTTCAAATCCGGAATTAACGATTTCAATATTACGTTCATCGAGCGCTTTTTGCAGACTTCCAAAGCTGGTAAACTCACCGTAAACAACAATTTGATTTTCATCCTCGTCTTTGAATACTTCTTCAGCGCCATAATCAATCAGTTCAAGCTCTAGTTCTTCAATATCTTGACCGTCGTCGGCAATGCGCAGATAGCACTTATGCTCAAAGAGAAACTCCACCGAACCTGATGTACCTAAACTTCCGTTGTGCTTATTGAAGTACGATCTAATATTTCCAACCGTACGTGTGGAGTTATCGGTTGCAGTTTCAATAATAATGGCAATTCCGTGAGGCCCATAGCCTTCATATACCAATTCTTTATAATCACCTTGGTCTTTATCTGTTGCTTTTTTTATGGCGCGTTCAATGTTGTCCTTTGGCATATTTGCCGCCTTGGCATTTTGAATGGCTGCACGAAGACGAGTATTGGCATCCGGATCGGGACCACCTTCTTTAGTGGCGATTGTAATTTCCTTTCCAATCCGTGTAAATGTCTTAGCCATCGCCGCCCAACGCTTAAACTTTCTCGCTTTTCTGTATTCAAATGCTCTTCCCATATCTATGTGTTTTATTTGCGAAATTATTGAACAGAATGCGTCATTCAAGGGCTGATCCGTTAAACGCATTCATTGTATTACTTGGGCCTGCCAAACAGAATGACTCTATTGCATCTGATGAAACCTCACAGAGTTTTGGCAAGGCCTTCTGTTCATCACTACTCCATTTCCCCAAAACGTAATTCACTTGTCCGCCTTTAGGGAAATCACCACCTATTCCTACGCGAAGTCGAGGGTATCCGGCACCTCCTATGCTCTCTTGGATGCTTTTTAATCCGTTGTGTCCGCCGTCGCTTCCCTTTAATTTAAGTCTTAAATGGCCAAACGGTAGTGCTACGTCGTCTACAATCACCAACATCCTTTCGCTGGGTACGTTTAACGATTCCATCCAGTAGCGAACAGCCTTACCACTTAAGTTCATATATGTGGATGGCTTTAGAAGTGTTAGCTTTCGCCCCTTTACCCTCAATTCTGCAGCATCGCCCAACCTTGAGGGAGAAAAAGAAGTGCCGGATCGACTCGCAAGCCGATCCAGCACTTTAAAACCAATATTGTGACGCGTTTCCACGTAATCGGGGCCAATATTCCCCAAACCAACAATGAGAAACGTTTTCACAATGATGAAAATTTAGTCTTCAGATTTGGTTTCTTCACCTCCTTCGGTTTCAGAACCTTCTTCTTCATCCTCATCTTCATCAACAGCCAAACGAGATGTTTTAATACTTACAAGTACTGCTGATGGGCTATTGACAATATCAAAGCCTGAGGTTGTTAAATCGCTGACACGCACAGACTGGCCAATACGAAGATTGGTGATATCGTGTTCTATAGCATCCGGGAGATTATCCGGCGTGGCTTTTACCTTCAATTTGCGAAGAACGCGCTTCATTTTACCACCATTGCGAACACCACGTGCATTTCCGAGAAGGCGAACCGGCACTTCAATTGTAACGGGCTTTCCTTCAATCAACTGGATGAAGTCAATGTGAAGAACCTCATCGCTGACAGGGTGAAACTGAATGTCTTGAATAACGCAAGGAATGGTTGTGCCGTCTAACTCTACGTCAATTTTATACACATTTGGAGTGTAGATGACTTTACGGAAGTCGGCGGCGGCAGCGTAAAAATGCACGGGCGACTCACCTCCGTAAACAACGCAGGGTACATTACCTGCACGACGCAGCTCCTTGGAAAATTTGGTTCCCAGCTGCTCGCGTTTCTGGGCTGTGATTGCTACTGAATTCATTGAAAAAAATTGAATTGTTATTGCTCCCTTTATTTACACCGGCTAAAGGGATTTGTTGTGTTACCGGTATGTGATTAGATAATAAAGTGTTTGCTTATGGATTGGTGGTGATGTACGTTATGCATCACCTCGGCAAATAAGTCTGCAACACTGAGTACTTCAATTTTGGAACTGCTGTAATCACGTGGTATGGTATCCGTAATCACCAGTGTTTCCAACGCAGATGACTCAATGCGCTCGATGGCCTTACCCGACAACACTCCGTGTGTACAGTAGGCTCTTACAGAGGCTGCTCCCTGATCTTTTAACATATCAGCTGCCGTAGTTAGGGTACCGGCAGTATCGATCATATCGTCAACTAAAATAACGTGGCGGCCTTTGACATCGCCAATCACCATCATCTTTTCAATCTCATTGGCTGCCTTTCGTTGTTTATAGCAAATAACAACCTCAGCATTGGTCATTTTCGCATAATTGTGAGCACGCTTACTACCCCCCATATCCGGTGAGGCTATTGTGAGATTGCTCAAATTTAGGTTTTTGATGTGAGGAATAAAAATGGCGGAGGAAAACAAGTGATCCACCGGTATCTCAAAAAATCCTTGTATTTGATCGGCGTGCAAATCCATGGTCATGACGCGAGTAGCGCCAGCAGCTGTGAGCAGTTGCGCCATTAGTTTTGACCCTATCGGCACGCGTGATTTATCTTTTCTATCCTGACGTGCATATCCAAAATATGGCATCACCGCAGTGATGTGCTTAGCCGATGCGCGCTTAGCTGCATCGATCATAAGCAAAAGCTCCATGATGTTATCGTTGGGCTGATGTGTAGAACAGATCAGAAAAACGCGACCACCTCGAACCGTTTCCTCAAAACTCGGCTGGAATTCTCCATCACTAAACTCTGTTAAAATAACGTTGCCTAATGGAACTCCATACGACTCGGCAATGCGTTTAGCCAAGCCTCGTGAGCCTCTACTGGAGAATATTTTCGCCTCTGTTTCCATGTTTGTTCGGTTGGTTTTAGAATGTGCAAATGTACGGATTCAGTAGAGCTTAACAAACATTTTTTATGCAGCAAAAACAACACGCCAATACACCATCATTATTGTGTGTTTTTCGCAACAATAATAAATTTATCAATACATTTGGAGTTGTTTAAAAAACACCATTATAAACGGAGAAATGTGAAAGACGAATTAACATTTGTCAATCAAAACTAAAATGCAAAAATGTGAAAGCTTTACAATCGATAAATTGATGAAAACCATTCGTTATTCGTATATAATTCGCTTAATTACATCTATCCTACTATTTTGGATATTGGGTACAGTAAGTGGTTTTGCGCAACAATTCGACAGTGAACGAGCCGCCCTAGTTGAACAACATTTCCCCAACATACACGGATTTTATTCTCAGCTTGAATCTATTGAGGAAATACCAGAGAGCATTCCTGATGAATGGAATGCAACGATTATTTTTCGCGATACCATCACCGGAAAGTTGGGTGATGGTATTCCTATTGCGGTAAGTGATGTCTTCAAAAGTTGTAAATCATGCGTTACCTCAAAAATCATATTCACTTACAAGCCTGAAGCAACTGAAGCGGGTTCCTGCCACATCAATATGGGTTGCCCGGAAGCGTTACCTTTCGCTAATCTCAGTAAAAGTGTTTGCCGTATTTCTGCGTTAATTGGTGGAATGGTTTACTATTCTACCGGGGTATTAGTTAACAATACCGCAGATGACGGCAGGTCTCTTTTACTTACAGCCGAACACAATGGTCTGGATTTCTTCAATAACCGCTTTGCTTCACAATCTGAGTTAGATCAATGGTTGTTTTACTTTAACTATCAACACGATGCATGCAATGGCATTCCCTTGCCACTCAACACCGAAATTTATGAGGGTGCCAGTCTACTCGCGAGATCATTCGACCAAGGAGGCACCACGGGAAGCGATTTTGCGTTGCTTGAAATATCAGATACAACGTTCTTCTCCGATGATTTTGTTTTTTCAGGCTGGTCGAGATCCACTTCACCACCTCAAAATGGTGTTACCATTCACCACCCTCAGGCGCAATTGAAGCGCATTTCCTTTTACCAAAACAGTCCAACATTGGATGTATTCGACTTGCAGAACACCCCTGTACATTGGAAGGTGTTTTGGAATGCCACTCAGAGTGGGCACGGCACAACCGAACCGGGATCTTCCGGTTCGCCGCTCTATGATCAAAATAACCGCATCGTGGGAAACCTCAGCGGTGGTTTTTCATCATGCGATGAGGTGCATCGTGAAGATTACTACGGTGTTTTTTATCACCATTGGGATAAAAACGGAAATCGAAACGATCAACAACTGGCGCCTTGGCTGGATCCTCTGAATATCGACCCCGTGCACTACGAAGGTAAAGGGCTAAATAGCAACACGTTTACAACAAAAACAAACATTGAGATCTACCCCAACCCCGCACCTGTATCGACCGCTTTACATATCGATCATGCATTTGAACGTGTAGAAATATACAATCAGCTTGGTCAGCTGGTTTCAACGAGTAACGATCGTATATTAGCTCCGAAAAAAGCGGGGATGTATCAACTCAAAATTCACCTCTATGACACGATTATATTTAAAAAGCTTATTGTTCACTAGTCTACTGATGTTTGGGTGCAAAAGCAAAGTGCCAACGGAAAGTATGAGCTCAGGCGACTTTGAAATTGCTTCGGCAGAAGATGTTTTGAATGAAAAACGCGAAGAGCGAAAAATGCGCTGCGCACCTATTCTACGAGCAAGCCAGTTTAACGAGGATGCCGTTAAAACCAATATGGTTGATTTTGCAGAAATACAAAGGGGGTGCCTTCATATTTCCTATTCCTACTCGGGCTGTGAAAAAACAAAGGCCAACGTGTACTACAGGCGCATTGAAAACACCAGTCCTCAAGAGCTCTCTTTATTTGTAGCGGTAAGTGAAGCCGGGGAATGCGACATGCTTCTCGAAGGTGAGGGGACTTTTAACCTCTCTGATATAGAAGGACATACTTCAGGAAAAGTTATTTTAAGACTGGAGGGATACGAAGAATCGTTTACCTATATTTACACAGCTGAGTAAGCATCTGGTATACAATCAATAACATCAGAAGCTGTTACCGATTTCGCTCCCAATCTACGCGCTGCAATACGAGCTGATTTTCCGTGCAAGTGATTGGCTACTATTGCTGCATGGATTGGACTGTAGCCTTGTACGCGCAGGCTAACAATCATACCTGTGAGCACATCACCGGATCCGGCAACCGAAAGAGCCGGTGTTCCTGTGCTATTTACATACACACTTCCGTCCGGTGAAACGGTAAATGTAAACGCTCCTTTTAACACAACTACCAGATTAAAACGAAAAGCAAACGCTTTAACGTCTTCAAGGGTATAATCAGACGTGTTTAATAGGCGCTTCATTTCTCCTGGATGTGGGGTAATAATGGTGTTTTTGGGAAGAAAAGCCAGCCATGTAGGATTTTCGGCAAGTAAGTTTAAGGCATCTGCGTCGATGACTAAATTTCCAGAATCTTGAATCAATCGCTTAAGTGCTTTACCCGTTTGTTCATCTGTACCCAAACCAGGCCCGATGCCAATTGCATTAATTTTCGATGACACATTGATATGAGATACAACATTCATATCGTCATCAATTTGCCACATTGCGTCTGGAAGCTGAGCTGCCAAATGTGAGGCATGCTTGCCAACTGTATGAACCGTTGTAAGTCCAGCTCCCGCACGCATACAAGCCTTAGCCGTAAGCACAATAGCACCGGGCATTCCCACACTCCCACCTATCAACAATGCGTGCCCCGCCATTTGCTTATGGTAAAATGTGGGTCTGTGGCGCAATAATGGGGTTACAAACTGGTCGGTTACGTACGTTACTGCTGTATGCATATTAGCTGTAGCCTGGTTGTGCCAGCCAATGTCAACTACGATAAACTTACCTACAAAACGTCCGGTAACCGGGAAGAAAAAGGCGTATTTTGGCTGCATAAAGGTAAGCGTGTACGTTGCTTGCACGACCTCATCATCGGCAGACAACGTTTCTGAGTCAACCATTAAGCCAGACGGAACATCAACAGATACAATTGGAACCGTTGATTGATTTATCGACGCCACAAACGCGCGATAATTCCCTTCCAAAGGTCGGCTGAGTCCCGTTCCAAAAACAGCATCGATGATGATGCCGTCCTTCACCTTGGGTAATTCGGTCACGCGTTTCTCAACGCCTCCTGCATCCAAAAATCGTTGGCGATTTACCTCAAAATCAGCACTCCCTACATCAGTAAACGATGGTGTGAAAACCGTTACATCTTCTCCCATTATGTGCAAGTGGCGCGCAATGACCATCCCATCTCCGGCATTATTACCTGCGCCACAAGCGACGTAGTATGGACCTTCGTATGGAAGTTGCCTTAGTACCTTTAACGCCTGAATGGACGCGCGCTCCATTAAGTCTAATGACGAAATGGGCTCATATGTGATGGTATAGGCATCAGCTTCCTGTATTTGAGAGGCGTTTAATATCTTCATGAATGTCGTAAATCTGTGAGATTAGGTCGTTTTCATCGCCATTGTAAATAACAAAGTCACTTAGTGCCATCTTATCTTCATCCGACCACTGATGCTGCATTCGGTTTTCTATGTCTTCCCGTGACAGTCCGCTACGCTTCATAACGCGCTCAATCCGAGATTCTCTTGGGGCTACCACCAATATTACGTAATTACAATCAGTATACGTACCGGATTCAAACAACACCGCTGCTTCTTTTAACACATAAGGAAACGACTGTTCAGCAACCCACGATTTAAAGTCTTGAGCCACCAATGGGTGAATCACCTTATTCAATGCATCTAATCTTTCCTTGTTGCCAAAAACAGCTTCTCCTAACGCCTTGCGATTTAATGCACCGTTATCATCAAACATTTCATCACCGTACGTTTCTCTTATGTAGGATAAAATCTGTTCATTTTCTGCCGTGAGCATACGCGCTTTGTCATCGGCAATATAGATGGGAACACCTAACTTTTCAAAAACTTTGGCAGCCGTTGTTTTACCACTACCAATTCCACCGGTAATACCAACGATTAATGGGCTGGTTTGTGCCATGATTGACGATTGATTTTAGTGGGCTAATATACGTTTTTTACACTGATATACGACAGATAAACGAATGGGTATATCGCAAAACCTGCTGTTTGATATTGACATTTTGTCGCTTAAGGCTACACTTATTTTCGTATGAAGCGGTCCGTATGTTTATCGTAACCGTAAGGACAATGCTTGCAGCCACTTTTACAACAATAGCCGCGTTTTAGGTGATATGCTTCTGTAAAAACAATATACCCTTCTTCGGAATAATAGTAATCTTCCGGTTCAAGCTTATTATGTGATGAATTTGCCATGATTGAGTTTACAACAGTGAAATATTTACCTGTATGGATCGCTTTCCCCTTCTAACATTGAACGGTAACTTTCGTATCGCGTATGCGGTAACTCATCGCTATCTAAAGCTTGTTTTACTGCGCAGCCAGGTTCGTTGCGGTGGCTGCAATTGTGAAAGCGACATTGCGATTTTAGAGCAAAAAACTCCGGAAAGTAATCACCAATTTCAGAGGCATCCATGTCGACCAAACCAAACCCTTTTATGCCAGGACTATCAACTATAGCAGCGTTTAATTGATCGAGAAACAGCATCTGAGCAAATGTAGTCGTGTGTTGTCCTTTGCGATGTACCGTCGATATATCACCAACGCGAAGATCAACAGTAGGGTCTAAAACATTAATCAAACTGGACTTCCCAACACCTGAGTGACCTCCGAGAAGGGATGTCTTACCGTAAACAACATCCTTTAATTCTGTCATTCCCTCGCCAGAAATCACGGATGATATCAGCACTTTATAACCAGCTGCTTCGTAGACGGCCTTGCGATACGCAAATTCATCCAACGAGGCTGATTCATATAAATCCCACTTATTAAAAAGGATAACTGCTGGTATATCGTAGGCTTCACAACTTACTAGAAAACGATCCATAAAACCAGTACTGGTTTCGGGCTGCTCAAGGGTCACCACCAGAATTGCCTGATCAATGTTGGAAGCAATGATGTGTTTTTGATGAGACAAATTAACGGATTTGCGTACAAGATAGTTGCTTCGATCATGGATGTGCTCAACACGCCATTCTCCGCGACCGTCCTGAGAAACATCTACAAAGTCTCCGACCGCTACCGGATTAGTTGTTGTAAGCCCTTGATTCCTAAACTTCCCTGGCACTCTACATGCCCGCAGATCTCCTTTTTCGGTACGAACTTGACAGCGGTTTCCGGTGGATTTTATGACTCGTGCGTGCATTATATTTCTTCTACAAACGATTCCAACAACCAGCCAACATTACCGTTTTCCAATCGAATCTTTAACCACTCTTGATACACATCCAATAACTCCATCTTGGTGCCTTCGTGTATGATGAACATATCTTCACCTTTAAGTGACGGTGCACTTTTAACTGTGATTTCTTGTTCTAAAAGTATGGCAAAACGTTGCTCATCATAGGCTTTTCGACCAAATGAGGACAAAACACTAACAACAGATAAAAATAACGTTGCAACAAATACCAGAACTGTTGCTGAGCCGATGATGCGATTTGATAAAAACAATAACCAAAAGATAACCGAAAGAGAGATAAACAATAAAGACATCCAAGCCCAACCATTTGCCGAAAAGAGCTTAAGGTATGCATGTGTGATGTCTTTAAACCAGATACTGCCCGTAGACTGTATGTCATCAATCGTAGATGAACGGGCATACGTCAAGTTAAATTGGATGTCTTCATCGTTGGGGCTCAAGCGCAGAGCACGTTCATAATTTAAAATGGCTAAACCGAGTTTCCTTAACTTAAAGTAGGCATTACCCAAGTTGTAATACAAATTTGAAGACACATAACCACGACTTAAGATATGCTCGTAAGCTTCTGCAGCCTGTTTGAAATCCGCATTTTCATAGAGCGTGTTGCCAAAGAGCATAACATCGTTTACACTCATATCTTCTATAAAAATCGAGTCGTTGGAATTTTCTGCAGCCAAAGATGCAGCAAAAACCACCATCAACAGCATCGCTAAAGCTTTCGTTACGCCCATTCTCTTGCTCTTTTTATCGTACGTTCAACTTGTTCCGAAGAAGCTGCAGCTCCAAGACCGGAGTATTGTAGAGACTCCAATGATTCGTAAAGTGTCATCCATTCGTCGGTAAATTCTTCTCCGAATGTTTGCATCGATGCTTGCTTTAATCTTTGTTTGGTTAAATCTGCGGTCTTGATGTTTAATCGAGCTGAAAAATAGGTTTCTAAGGCTCGGTGCAACAAGGTGCCACGAGAATTGGCATTGGTTTCCCTAGATGCTTGTTTGATCAATTGCATAACCTTTCGTTCTGCTTTGCGAACGCGGGTGTTGCGAGCACTTCGACGTTTAAACATCATGTTTCGCAATACCCAACCTGCAGGAATCAATAATAATGCAAGAAACCAAAGCACCCAATACCATAACTTTTGAATGATCGGCTGCGTATCCCTTCTAAAATTTGGAGGAGACGTTTTGATAAACATGATGTCTTTACTCAGTAAATCAGCACGTTCGCTTCCTCCGATAGAACCATCCGAGGAAACGACATCTACCTTGCGCTTATCCCCGGTAACCTCTATGCGCAACGGTTCTGTAGTTAACTCTTTGTATTGCTTCGACTTGGGGTCAAAATACGAAAAGCGCAATGGCGGAATTTCAAAGGTACCTGAGTAACGTGGAATCAATAAGTATTCGGCCACTTTACTTCCCTTAAGTGTCCCATTTTGTACGCGTAGATTGGATCTCGTTCGAGGGTCGTATGCCTCAAATACCGATGGCAACTCTAGTGTTGGAATATCTAAAAGTCTCAGATTACCTTCTCCATTGAGCGTTACCGTTACGGTAAGAGATTGATCGGGATCTAAAGTTGTTCTGTTGGCGTCAATCGACAACGTGAAGCGCCCCACTCCCCCACTAAAGTCGTCCGGTCTTCCGGAAACCGGCAACGGCTTAACCTTTATTGGGGGAATATAAATTTGAGTTTTGTTATCTACGCGCTGAGTGACACTTCCAAACCAGCTATCGCGACGTTGTACTTGCACATTGGTAGGAATGGTAACCGGGATGTTTTGGGCTTCGTAATTACCCGGCTGCTGTGGAAACAATAAAAAGGAGCGAACCACAGCGGTAAGCACTTGTTCGTTATCAATAAACTCACGCTTTTGCTCTACGCGCTCGATATCGATGTTCTCAGCGATAAATCCTTTAAAGTTTGGTTCGGATTCAAAACGAGGAGATGACACGCCTGTTTTTGAATACAACTTGTAGTTTACACCAATCGGTTCTCCAACGTAAACCTCTGTTCGACTCAATAACGCCTTCATCCAGGAGAGCTTTTTCACCAACACCTCCGGATCATTGGGATCCTCGGTTTGTGTTTTACCCTCAACAACTTCGATTGAAATGGAATTGGACTGATGAGGCACACCTCCAACCATTACGCGCGCAGGCGATAATGTAAAGGAACCTAAGCTTTTGGGACGAATGGTATACGATACTTTCATGGTGGTCTGAAAGCCCTGATTCGTCATTGTACTTTGTAGACTTTGGTTAGGCCCTACCAAGACCATAAAGTGCTCGTCGAGATTCTCTGGAGGGCGAAAGCTTTGGCCTCTTGAATTAATTGTGTAAGTAATGGTGAAGCGTTCATCTTTGCCTATTGTTTCATGACTTGCTTTGCCAACAAACTTGACAGAAGAAGACTGAGCCACTGCAAAATTTGCAGATAGCAACAGAATGAGGAATGTCATAAAACGTTGCATTATTCGGTTTTTCTTTCGTTTCAGTTTACGTTAAATACCTTTTATTGTTGAGGCAGACATGTCGTTCAAATGTACATTGAACATCCTTTTTACCAACTGCGTTTTTTGGATTGATCCCGTGTTTTTTTCTTTTCTTGTTCGGCAAGTTTTTCTTGAACTTTCTGCTCTTCATCTTCAATCATTTGCATGATGCGTTCCGCATCAGAGGGATCAAAGTTAGGTTCAGGTTCAGGCTCTTTTTCATCCTCCGAGTCACCATCTTCTCCATCACTTTGCGAATCATCTTCTTCGTCATCCTGCTCACCTTCGTCATCTTGACTTTGATCTTGTTCGTCGTCGTCCCCATCTTGATCATCTCGATTATCATCTTCCTCCTTTTCACGTTCATCATCATCAGAATCTCCATCACCATCCTGTGGCGGTGGAGGCTCTGTCAACTGTCGCATCGCGTAAGCTAAATTTGAGCGTGTTTCCTCATCTTTGGGGTTTTGAATCAACGATGACTTATACGACTCAATAGCCTTGTCGTAGGCCTCTTTTTGAGATTGCGCATTGCCAATATTGTGGTGCGCTTTTGCTTTATCACGTGGCGACTTTGCCACGTCGAGGCTTTTTTCATAGCTGCGTATGGCCTCGTCAAAACGTCCTTGCCTGTAAAGTGCATTTCCCAAATTAAACGATGCCTCAAACCCTTCCTTGTCAATTTCAAGCGCCCGTCGATAGGCCACCTCAGCTTCGCCATACTTTTCCTCTTCCATTAACTCATTCCCTCTAGTAATGGCATCGCGATAACTTTGCGCGTGCACTTGTGCAAGCGACGTAATCATGAAGATTATCGCAAATAATTGTTTACCCATTGTCACTACTTTTTTGCTTCCCAATAGACTGAATGCGCTGTAACCATCTTGTTTTCTTTTCAAACATCAGCCATTCTATACATAACAGAAAAAGAGCGAATGAGAGCGGCCACTGATATTGACTTTGGTAAGTTGTAAAAATCTTTCGTTCAAATTCAGACCGTCCCAAGCCCGCAATAACGTTTTTTAAAAACTGTTCCCCACCCTGAAGTGATGTCAGAAAATGATAATCCCCATCACCGTAATCAGCCAGTTCTTGTAGGGTTTTAGGTTCCAAGCGAGACACAACAGCTGAGCCTGTTTTATCTTTAACATAACCTGTAACACGACCTTGACTGTTTCGTTCTGGAATCAACCCTCCTTTCTCTGTTCCAATACCTACGGTAAAAACACGAACGTCAATTTTTCTTAGTACATCCACTCTATCTTTCCAGTTACCTTCGTGATCTTCCCCATCGCCAATTACGATTAAAATGCGATCGGAGGGTATGCTCTGATTAAAGAGGGTCGCCGCAGTCGAAATCATGGCGGAGAAGTTCGTTCCTTGTGCCGAAATAGATGTAGGGTCTAGGTTTCGCAATTGCATTGCCAGTGAGGATTTATCTGGTGTAAGCGGCACTACAGGAAAAGCTTTACCGGCAAATGCAACCAAACCTACTTGATCATTGCTCATTTGAGGAAGCATGCGATTAATGAGTTGCCGCGCACGTTCCAAACGGTTAGGTTGTACATCTTCCACCAGCATGGAACGCGATACATCTAAGGCAAATACCAGTTGAGCACCGGTTATTGTTTGGTTTTCTACTTTTCCGCCTTGCTGGGGATTCGCCGCGGCAATGATCAATCCGGTCAGAGCAAGTGAGCGAAGTATGAATTTTACCCACGATTTTGAGGCGTCTCTCTGAGGAGCTAACCGCCATATTGCTTTGTGATTAGCAAATTTTGCTCTTTGCCTTTTTGCCCACCATAACAAATATAACCGCCACCCCAAAAGCAACGGCAATACCCACAAGGCATGCAACATTTCGCTATGTTCAAATCGAAACGTCATAAGTCTAATGCACTTTTAAGCCACGTTTTGCGGAGAACCATTTCCAAAAACATCACAATCAGGGAAATAAGTAAAAATGGAAAATGGCGTTCTTCAATTTCAATATAATCTATGTCTTCCAGCTTTGTACGCTCCATTTTATCAATTTGATTGTAAATCTCTTTAAGCGAGTTGTTATCCGATGCCCTGAAATATTGACCATTGCAAATATCTGCTATGGTTTTCAGCAAAGCTTCATCAATATTGACGGGGGCATTGCGAAAAAGAAGTTCTCCACGCGGGCCATAGGCGTAAGGTGTTGGTGCTGTTCCTTTACTCCCTACGCCAATTGTGTAGACACGGATACCAAATTGCGCAGCCAACTCCGCTGCTGTAAGTGGGTCAACAACTCCACGATTGTTTTCGCCATCGCTGAGTAGAATAACTACCTTGCTTTCTGAGGGGCTGTTTCGCAAACGATTGACTGCTGTTGCCAGCCCCATACCAATTGCTGTTCCGTCTTCAACAACATTATAGGTAATTTCACTGATGTGTTGAAGCAATAGTGCATGGTTGGTTGTGGGCGGTGTTTTGGTAAAGCTCTCCCCGGCATAGAGTACGAGTCCAATTTTATCCTGACTCCTATTTTGCACAAATTCTGCGGAAAGGCGTTTGGTAGCTTCTAGTCTGTCCGGCTTGAAATCCCGCGCAAGCATACTGGTAGAAATATCAATTGCCAACACAATTTCTATACCTTCACCCCCACGTGTTTTGGTTGTTACATCGGTACTTCTCGGGCCGGCTAGTGCTATTATTGCAAAAATTATGGCTACCGTTCGCAGTATATAAATAAACATCATAGGATTAAAACGACCCACGACATCAACAGGAACTTCGCTCAACCGCACTTCTGAACGAATGTGTCGTCTTCTGATTATCACCCACAACCAGAATAGAGGCAATAGCAGAAGCAGCCAAAAGAGTTCTATATGTTGAAAGCTCAAATCAAACATCCGCACTTTTGTTTTGGGCTTCATTGAGCCAATTAACAAACGTAACTGCTTCGTCTATGTAGTCGTTTGCATTTGGTAAATTAGGAGCTTGTTTAGCGTATTTCACCAAATCAGCATGCTGAAAGAAATCGCTCATCCGAACGTTTTGCTCGGGAGTTACAGGCAGTAAGTGCAATTGCTTTAGTAATTCGTCTAATGTAGCTTCCATAGCTCGTACACCGTGTGCACGTTCGAAGTACTGACGGAGAATGGTTGTTAATTCTAAGAAGAACAATCCATATTTTTCATTTTCCCATAAGTCAGATGACCGCAAAACATTAATGCGCTCAATAGCTAAATCGTATGGCTTAGCCTCCGGCTCAACAATTGGTTCAAGCGTAGGACGTTTTACGCGCCTAATGATGTAACGAGTCATCAATACAAGCAATATAATGATGACAATAATCAGCACGTAAACATACCATGGGTACGGAACAGACAACACATCCTTTATATCGAACAAAGAGCTGCCCTCCTCTATCATCACCCAACGCACTTCAATCATTTCAGGTTCCGATTCAAATACGTTGTTATTGTACTGCCAAGTAATCGGTTCCAATACTGCAAACCCTGTATCAAAAGACGTTACAACAACGGTTTGCTGTATGGCTTTCTGCTTTTGTTTTGGCTTATTCACCAAACTGTCTTTATTAATAATGACAAACGAGCGATCAGTCCAAACGTCATAATTTGGAAATACCACTGCAGAATCTTCGTGAATGGTAGCAGAAAACGTTACGGTTATGGGTTCTCCAAAGCGAATCACCGTTGTGTCAACCGTCCAGTTTGGCTGCTGAGCAAAAAGGTGCAGCGGTAACAATAAAACCAGAAAAGCGCGAAGGGCATTCATTTACGATTGGTATTTAAAATACTGCATCAATTTTTTGAGATACGGTTTTCTTATATCGATTTCTATGGCACCTCCACCGTATCTGGTAAAGCCTTCACTGAAATAGTGGGCGTATTTGATTTGATTTACTTTAAAGGATTTACGCACTTTAGATCTTGAGGTATTGATCCAGGTAAAATCTTTTTTCTCCGGATCATAAACCTGCAGCATACCTAGATTAGGCAATTCCATTTCAGAGGGATCAAACAATCGCACCCCTATCATTTCGTGTTTGCGAAGAGCTACTTTAAGTACATTCAAGTAATCGTCAGCCATAAAATCTGAAATCATGAAAACAATGGCTTTCTTTTTTTGGATGTTAAGCAAAAACGACAACGTATCTGAAATATTGGTAGTATTGGTATTAGGTTGAAACTCTAGAATTTCACGAATAATGCGAAGCAGGTGTTTTTTACCCTTTCTAGGAGGTATATAGTGTTCGGGGCCATCTGCAAAGAGTAACACCCCTACCTTATCGTTATTTGCAAGCGCCGAAAAAGCAAGAGATGCACAAATTTCAGCTGCCAACTCGCGCTTAAAAACCCCTTCTGTTCCAAAATGTGTTGACCCAGAAACATCCACGACGAGCATTAACGTGAGTTCGCGTTCTTCCTCAAAAACTTTTACGTATGTTTCATTGAGTTTTGCAGTTACATTCCAGTCAATAGCACGAACATCATCGCCATATTGATAAAGCCGCACTTCACTAAACGTCATTCCTCTTCCTTTAAACGACGATTGATACTCACCGGAGAGCATGTGATCGGAATTCCGGCGCGCCTTTATTTCTATTTGTTTGACCTTTTTAAGAAGCTCCCGCGTATCCATAGTTTATGGTACTTCTACCTCATTAATAATGTCTTTCAGTAATGTGTCCGTAGTAATCTCTTCGGCTTCTGCTTCGTAGGTCAACCCTATACGGTGACGCAGAACATCCAACGCTACTTCACGAACATCTTCGGGAATCACAAATGCACGACCGCGAATGAATGCGTTAACGCGAGCTGTTAATGCTAAATTGATGCTGCCGCGAGGTGATGCCCCAAACGAAATGAATTTTGAAAAATCGGCCATGTTGTAGTTTTCCGGTGAACGTGTTGCCGATACGATATCCAAAATATATTTCTCAATTTTTTCATCCATATATATGCGGTGAATCTGCTCGCGTGCTTGCTTTATTTGAGCCAAAGAAACTACCGGTTTAATAGATTTTTTCTCTCCGGAGATTTGCTGTCTCAAAACCATCCGCTCATCTTCCATATTCGGATACGTGATGATGACCTTCATCATAAAACGATCGGTTTGCGCTTCCGGTAAAGGATACGTGCCTTCTTGATCAATTGGGTTTTGCGTTGCCAAAACTAGAAAAGGATCTGGCAAATCAAAGGTTTTATCACCAATGGTTACCTGACGTTCTTGCATCGCTTCTAAAAGTGCACTCTGTACTTTAGCCGGCGCACGGTTGATTTCGTCAGCGAGGACAAAATTGGCAAACACCGGTCCCTGCATGGTAGTAAAGGCATTCTGCTGGAGGTTGTAAATCTGCGTTCCAATGACATCTGAAGGTAGTAAGTCTGGCGTAAATTGCACTCTACTGAAATCAGCTGAAATGGCATCAGACAGCGTTTTAATCGCTAAGGTTTTTGCCAAACCGGGTAATCCTTCTAGGAGGATGTGGCCGTTTGCCAACAAGGCCATCAATAAACGGTCGAACATTTTTTGCTGTCCTACCAGTACTTTAGACACCTCCATCCTTAGCTGCTCAATAAAAGCACTTTCCTCTTTTATTTTATCAGCTATTTCTTGTAAATCAACGTTTTCCTCCATTATTATTTAGATTTATTTTTATGCTATACGATGCGTTTTAAATGCATTAGAAGCATCATGACAACAAAACCCAAATGTAGAGGGATTAACGGTTCTCAACCACCTAAAAAGCTGTTAAAAACATTTGTCTTTCAAAAGTTTGCGTTTTTTTAACGATAACTAAAGGATATGCCTATGGTCAATGCGGCACCTTGATTAAATACCACCTAAAAGAGATGTTCCGGCAGCATCACAATCACGGAGATATGCACTTGCGCGGTAGCGATCGTCCCCAAAACGAGCGTGTAGGTCATCTAGTTTCTCCAGCACGTTATGAACGCCTAACTCATCGCCCCAAGCCAATAATCCTTTCGGATAGTTCACGCCCTTAGTCATTGCGAGATCTACATCTTTAGGTGAGGCTATATTGAGGAATACTGCGTCGGCAGCTTCGTTGATCAACATTGCCAATATACGATCGCGAATGGCCATACCCATTCGCTCATCCGTAATGGGTTCCGGTTTCTCCGCACCCTCTGAATAGTCATAAAAACCCTTACCCGATTTACGTCCGAGAAGCCCAGCTTCCATCATTCTTTTCTGTGTAAGCGATGGGCGATACCTTGGATCGTAGTACATCTGTGTCCAAACAGTTTCCGATACGACGTAATTGACATCGTGACCAATTAAATCCATAAGCTCGAACGGCCCCATCCGAAATCCGCCCAATGACTTCATTGCCCAGTCAATGGTTGCAGGAGTGGCCATGCCTTCATCAAACATTTTTACCGCTTCTGCATAAAATGGCCGCGCAACACGATTTACAATAAACCCGGGTGTATCCTTAGCCAGAACGGTAACCTTTTTCCAAGAATCAACCGTTTTACGCGCGGTGTCTATGACGGCCGCATCTGTTGAAATAGCAGGTATGATTTCCACTAGCGGCATCAACGGTGCGGGGTTAAAAAAATGAATGCCAATCACGCGTTCCGGGTGTGTTAATCCGGCCGCTAATGATGCAATTGATAAACTCGAGGTGTTGCTAGCCAAAATAGTCTCTTTGGAAGCAATCGCCTCTAATTCGGTAAATACCTTCTTTTTTACATCTAAATTCTCAACGATAGCTTCGATGATCATCTGACAATCAGAAAAAGAGGTTAACGCGTCCACGTACGTAACCCTGCTGACTATTGCTTCTGCCTCCTGAGCAGTGACGCGGTCTTTTTCAACCAATCGATTCATGATCTTTTTTAAGGCGGCATCACTTTTTTGCAGCGCCTCTATATTAGTATCATACAAAACAACATTATGACCAGACTGAGATGCAACTTGTGCAATGCCACTGCCCATAGCTCCGGCGCCAATAACTCCAATATTCATGTGGTGATTCTTTTTTATTTACACTGTTATTTACCCTCAAACTTGGGTGTTCTTTTTTCGATGAATGCACGTACTCCTTCTGCAAAATCGTGCGTGTTGCCTGCTTGGGTTTGAAGGTCATCTTCGCACTGCAACTGAGTCTCTAAATTATTGGTAAGCGACTTATTAAGTGCTTTTTTAGTGAGTATCAAACCCTTTGTTGGCATTTTTGCAATGCGCTTGGTAAATGCAAGGGCTTCCGCAGCAAAGCTGTCGTCCGGGAAGGCTTTGTAAATCATTCCCATCTCTACCGCTTCGGCAGCCGAAACGGGATCGGCGGTCATCATTAACGCTGTAGCACGCTGAAGTCCAATGAGCCTAGGCAGCATAAATGTTCCGCCACTATCGGGTATCAAACCTATTTTACTAAAGGCCTGGATAAACGAGGCCGATTCGGTTGCTAAAACGATATCGCCGGCTAAGGCAATATTTGCGCCTGCACCCGCGGCAACACCATTTACCCCCACAATTAATGGCTTTGGAAGGTTACGCATCTTTAATATGATGGGATTGTAGTGTTCACTAACGATGCTTGTAAGCTCGGGACCACCTTCTTCGGTGGCTTCTTTTAAATCTTGACCGGCACAAAACGCTTTCCCGGTGGCAGTCAATAACACTGCCCGCACTGCTGAATCTTCCGCAGCTCTATCGAGGGCGTCCTGCAATTGAAACGCCATCGGTTTAATAAAACTGTGGTATTTATCCGGTCTATTCAAGGTGATGATGCAAACACCTTCATCTACAGAAGTTGTAATGTATTCGGCCATAATGTTCAATTTTTTTAATAGAGAGCGAAAATAGCAATGGCAATGACGAGAAAAAAATGTTTTTTATTTGCAAAACGATCTAGAATCGATTTAGCTAAAGAAAACACTTAGACGTAGCACAAATATCTTTACACGTCTAGTCGATAATGAATACCTTCGCGTATCAAAATTCACCAAAATGGCAAACGTTACCGACACCATAATTTTTCCCATTTGCAACAAAAGCGCTTCCAACAGAGTAGTTTTAGCACCAATGACCAACACGCAGAGTCATTTAGATGGTCAATTGAGCAACGATGAACGACGGTGGTTGACCTTACGCGCAAAAGGTGGTTTTGGAACAATCATTACAGCGGGGGCATATGTGGAAGAAACAGGCAAGAGTTGGGATGGTCAGATTGGCATACACAACGACGTAACGGCATCAGCATATATACCTGTCATTGAAGATTTTAGAGAATACAATTCCCTGGGCATACTTCAATTATTTCACGGAGGAATGCGCGCAAAGTTTGATGCAAAGACCAATATGTCTCCATCAGGCGGAAAAAATAGTCGTGGCGATACCATAGCAAGGGCTATGTCTGAGAAGGAAATTAAGGACAGCATCGCTGCGCATGTTGACGCTGCAGATCGCGCGCAAAGAGTTGGATTTGATGGCGTTGAAATACATGCTGCCCATGGTTATCTTATTCACCAGTTTTTGAGTACGGCAACCAATAACAGAACTGATGAATGGGGCGGGAAAGCTGAAAACCGCAATCGCTTTTTAATCAACATCATCAGAGGGATTCGCGATCGTTGCGGAGATGATTTTTTGGTAGGTGTACGCCTATCTCCTGAAGATGCCAATTGGTTTCACGGCATTGACTTCGACGCTTGTATTGATTTGTCGTGTAAATTAGCCGAAGACGAAAAAGCAGACTACCTCCACATCTCTTTATGGGATGCGTTTAAACCTGCAGATAAATATCCGCATGATGGTCCGGCCATTTCACACTTCAAACGAAACCTGCCAAATCATGTGCCTCTCATCACTGCTGGGAAAATCTGGAGCGCTAAAGATGCCGATGCTGTTTTGTCGTATGGAGCAGACATGATTGCTTTAGGCAGAGTAGCTATCGCCCATCCCTCATGGCCAAACGACTACGGAGAAATAGACGATTACAAACCCGCAAGTCCACCGTTTACTAAACGCTATTTGAATGGCGTTGGATTAAACAACGACTTCGTGGCATATATGACAAAGTGGAAAGGGTTTGTTAGTACGGCTGAGTGATGATGAAAATGGTTGCACGCAAACCGACAACTAAATTTTGAGCTGGATTGTATTCATCACCAAAATTATTGAACTGGAAAGAGCTTCGATTTACGTCCAGTAGACCGTACGAACCAAATAGGGCAATGTTGGCCTTCGTTCGATAATCCAAATCAAACATCCAACCCAATTCTAAAAACACACCTACGTCGTCATTGTAAAAATAGTTTTCATCTTGAAAGCGAATGGTGCCGTATTCCACATCATTTTTAAAGTGAAGTGTTTCGGAAATCAAGTAACTGTAATACCCTCCAACACCTACATTAAAATGCTTTCCAAAATAGCGCAACATCACATTCCCTGACACGTAGTCTAAGATATAATCACGCGTAATTTCTTCACCTCTACCGAAGCCTTCAAACTGCTGACCTTTGCGCTCGTAGTCTGCTCCAAAACTCAACGCTAAACGATCGTTAAAATTATACATCAAACCTAAGCCTCCACTTCCGCGTATTGTGGGTATACGGAGATCGAGCTCTTCGTTGTAATAATTTGGATTTAGCAGAGATGAATTGTGAATTGATGCTTGATAATAAAATGATACATCATTCCAACGAAATTGCGCTTGTGTAACAGCGACGATTAGGAAGAGAAAGACAATTAGTATTCGTTTTATCATAAGGTAGGCAATTTTATAAATATTCAAATAGAGTGGTAAAAATAGTCAACACAACGAAACTTTATGATAGTTTAGGAAAAAAAATGAAACTTTAACCCAAACGCGGTATTAGTTTTGTCATTACCAATGAGAAACACACCCATTTTTAATATGAAATTATGACCACAAAAAATCTCATAATCACTTATTTTACTATTACTTTATTCAGTTCATGTGTGAGTAAAAAAACATACCAAGCCGCTTTGGAAGACAGCGCCCAACTCAGAAAAGACAGCGCCGTTTTGATGGAAAAAACACATCAATTGGAAGGGCAGTTAGCGTTTCACGCCGACTCCATTGACAATCTTCGAAGCCAATACAACCATGAAATTTCAGCATTAATGGCTCAACTAGACGAAAAAACTAGTCTAATCAGCGAAAAGGAAGGCGTACTGGCCGAACGTGCTAGTCGTCTTAGGGAAATGCAATCAAAACTCTTCAGCCAAAACGAACGAATGAATGATTTGAGACGCAGTATGCGAAGAGCCTTAGTAGATGTGCCGGCAAAAGATTTGGAATTGGAAATTCGAAATGGCAAGCTCCATTTGAATTTATCTGAGAACCTTCTATTTGCCTCCGGTAGTGCCATCATTGATCAAAAAGGCAAAGAGGCTTTAAGTTCCGTTGCTGAAGTCCTCAATAGCAGCACCGATTTACAAATTGAAATCATTGGACACACCGATAGTGTTCCCATTCGAACAGCACGCTTTAGTGATAACTGGGATTTGTCTGCTGCGCGAGCAACGGCAATAACGCGCGTTTTAGTTAAAGAATACAGCATTAGTGGCGAACGCATAAGAGCCTCAGGGAGAAGTGAACACAGGCCAATAGCATCAAACGCTACAGCGGAGGGAAGAGCCCTAAATAGACGCACCGAAATTATAATCAGTCCTAAATTAGAAGTCCTCTACGAGCTACTCGAGGATTGATTTTTTTCCAAGTGTTGTTGGTAAAAAAAAGCGGGTATCAGAAGCATCATTAACACCGGGTTGACGACCAAACGGTGAATGTGTTGAAGAAAAAACCGGGTCTGTTCGTACATAAAAATTGTTAGTAAAATATAGATTGGTAGTATCACCAAAAGCTCTACTTGAAACAGCCTAAATCCAAAAGACATAAAGTCTTTTCGTTGAAAAATACCGAAAATTATCAACAAGCTAAACCCGTCGTTTAGTAAAAATCTAATCAACTTATGCACTGCAAACTTAAGAGCATTAAACTCGGGTAACTTAACTGTTCCCGCGCCAAAATCAGAAAACCCACTGTAAAAAATGTCACGCTGAAATATGTACACCGTTGCCAGCCCCAACACACCTATACCAACGCACGATATCTTTATGAATTGAGATTTAGTGTTGCCTTTAGATTGCATACTTCTATGATGACTTTTTATCGGAAACTAAAGGCAGTTTAGACTGCTGTAATCGCACCCAAATAACCCACAGCAAGAGAACAAAAATGTAAATGATGCCGGTAAATAAAAATTTGTGATAAAAATGGAACATGCTGGTGTAATAATGATTGATTACGATCAATAACCCTAAGCGCAATAGATTAAACAGATGAATCATTAAAATACCAAGAGGTATAAACCACACCATTGCATTAGTATTTGCTCCGCGAAAGGCTACAACGAAGGCAACAAACAAAATCATCACGGCAAGTCCATTACAACCTTCATATATAGAAACACTGTAGTGATCTAAATACATTACGCCTACGTAGGGATCTTCTTCAACATCGTAAAGCTCCACCTTTTGACCAAAAGCATTCATGGTATAGGCCACGTTCTTGGATACCAAGGTTGTAATCGGGTCCGGTTTGGGGTCGTGATGTGCTATAAATAGAGAATACAACAAGCTGCCAATACCGTAAATCAACCCAAACCGAATGAGAAAATTTAGAGTTGGCTTAAACCGTTGAATAATCGATTCGGTGTTCTCGTTTTCTTTTTTACCTTCAGACATGAATGGATTATATGGAAGCCATAGCTGACTTAATTGCATTTCTTGTGGTGTCGCTTATTGGAAACAGCGGTAAGCGCATGTGCTCCTCACAAATATCTAATTGTGCAAGAGCCGCTTTAATGCCTCCGGGGTTACCTTCAGCAAATAACAACTGGGTGAAGGCAAATAACTTGAAGTGTGCATCTCTCGAGGAACTGATTTCTCCTTGTCTTCCATCCCGCACCATTTGGCTAAAAAGTTTTGGATAAGCCTGTCCGGAAACGCTTATTACACCGTCTCCCCCCAAACACAACATTGGAAAGGTTAAATTATCCTCACCGGAAATAACAGAAAACCCGTCGGGGCGTTCGTTGATGATGCGCATTACCTGTTCCATATCACCCGAGGCTTCTTTGATTCCAACAATATTGGAAAAATCGCGCGCCAAACGGAGGGTAGTTTCAGCAGTAATGTTACTACCTGTCCTTCCCGGCACGTTATACAAAATGATTGGTCGGTCGGCAGCAGCAGCCAAGGCCTTGTAATGTTGATAGATGCCTTCCTGAGTTGGTTTATTATAATACGGAGAAACCGACAAAAAAGCAGAAACACCGTCAACCGAAAAGGCTTTCATCTGATCAATGATGGCTTGGGTATTATTTCCACCCATACCGTATACTATTTGACAACGGCCAGCATTCACATCAATTACTCTGTTTAACACGATCATTTTCTCGTCCTCCGAAAGTGTTGCTGTTTCACCGGTAGTACCCATTACAACCAAGTACTCTACACCTCCATCAACGAGATGTTTTGTGAGGGCATCTAATGCGTCAACATCTATCGAGCCGTCTTTTTTAAACGGGGTTACCATTGCAATTCCAGTTCCTGAAAATGGTCTATTTACAACTGTCATATACGAGCTTTTTGTTTGTTAATGAGATTTAAGTAGGTACGTAACGTATTTAAACGCAGTGCGAAACTCCCCTTTGAGGGGATGAAAAGGTCGTAGTTTTCAGCATGTGCATCATTGAGCCCTGCTGAAAACTGCCATACCTGTTTGTTGAGTAGTTTTTTTAAGCGTTTATGAGATTGCACCGTACAATCTACAAACACCTGTATGTGCCATCTTTTTGCAAAAGACGGATCTTTAAATTTACCAAAGCGAATATCTCGTTCACTAAAACCGTTTTCAATCGGTTTTTTATCCTTGGGTTTTGGCGTTATCCAACGAATTACATCCACCTTTTTACCTTCGCTTTTCCATTCGTTTACAAGAGCCATTACGTCATCCTCATTCTGATCGAAGATAACCAATACCGTATCAACCGAGTCCCAACCGAGAAACGGCTCTTTATCTACTGGTTTTGAAGACGAAAAAAAAGATTTGATTAAGTCTATCACAAGGCAATAATTACGTTGCGAAATTAATCACCAAAGCATTGACAACGAAAACAAAAAACATCGTTGCGTGAATTGTAAATTTGCGCCATGATAAAAGAACTGCTTTCCCCGCTTCTGATCTTTCTCAATCAGGTTTTATTTGCGCAGCAAATCGTGCCCGAAATTGTGTGTGAGCTGCCGCCAGAGCTCCGTGAAAACAGTGGAATGGTTGTGCTTAGCGATGACCTTATATTATTGCATAACGACAGCGGCAATGAACCATGTGTATACATCATAAACGACAGCTGTAACATAATACACAAAAGCTGTTTCATCGACGCTACAAACATTGATTGGGAAGATATAGCGCGCGATACCAAAGGCAATTTATATGTATCTGACCTTGGCAACAATAACAACAAACGCCAAAACGGCATCATCTACATTACCTCAATATCAGAAATACTCGAGCAGGATTCGGTAAAAACCCAAAAGATTAACATCACCTTCAAGGACTCCTTTCCTCCGTCTGATCACCGAAAAATGTACGACATTGAATCACTTTATTGGCACAACGATAGCTTATTTTTCTTTTCAAAAAACAGACGAACTCCTTTTGACGGTGTAAGTTGGGTATTCGGTGTTCCCGACAAAGGCGGCCAAGAACACACTGTAGAACCTCTGGACTCCATTACCATTACCAGCAAACACCGGTATTCGGGCTGGATTACTGCGACAGACTATGATGCGGCTAGTAACGTGTTGATTTTGCTGGGGCAAGATCAGTTTACAGCGTTTGTGCACCACGATTCAGTACATCCCTATCACGGGGAACAAACAACACTCACCCTACCGTACTTATCTCAAAAAGAAAGTATTGCGTTTGGTAACGCATTCGTTTATCTTTCCGATGAAAATTTTAAAGGGTTGCCCGGTCAGCTGCTTTATCGGTTTCCTAAAAAGCAACTTTTTGAAGAACTAGGTTTGGACTTTCATCTGCTTCCTATAGACTACAATACATCATTAGATACAAATCGAATATCAGACACGTTGCGGATTTCTTTTGATTTGCCTTATGACGTCAATGTCGCCTGCGAAATATTTGATAGCGATGGCACACGGGTAAAGGTAAAAAAGTCCGAAATACATGTAAGAGGGCACAACGTAATGACCATTGATGTAACAGCATTACGACCGGCACCTTACGTTGTAAATATCATTATAGATGGTCAACCAAATGCGCATATTTTTTACCGCGAGCGCGGAGAAAATGAGCACATTATTCCTCGTTGATGTCGTACAACTGTGCCAAATCGCTAATTTGATACGACTCCCAAACATTATTCCCCGGTAAGGGTTCATCTAAAGCACGTACAATCATTGCCTTTGCAACATCGCCAGCATGAATGGCGCGATACTGCTTAGGCATAAAGTATCGTGTAATCATATCAAGGGCCTTACCTATTGATTCACCAAGGCGAAACTCTTTGCGTTTACCTAGCAGCGTTGAAGGTCTAAAAATTTCAACAACCCTTACACCTGAAGTAATTACACGTTCTTCCATTTCAGCCTTGGTACGCAGGTAAAAAAACCGACTACTTGTGGATGCCCCAACTGAGCTAACAACAAGAAATTGAGGCACTTTAAAAATATGACACATCTGTGCAAGTGCACTTGGGATACCTACATCTATTTTTTCATATTCCTTTTTATCGGGGGTCTTTTTCTGTGTTGTTCCAACGGTACAAAACAAATCATCAACGCCCACAAAGGCCGAACGCGGAAATTTTTGGGAAATCAATTCTGCAGGTATAAACTTTAGTTTATCGTGTTTCATATCCGGCATTGTTCTACCCATCGCACGCACTTCAGCGTACGCATTATTTTCTAAAAGCAAGTCTAAAAGATGACTCCCTACAAGACCACTTCCTCCAATAACCAAAGCAATACGTTTATCTCTTATTTGTTTTCTCATAGAAAAAATCAACAAAATTGTGGAAATCTAAAGCATACTATTTACTGTACTAATAACCTATTTCACAAGCTCATACGTGGCCGTTGGTAAAATATCGGAGGTTAAAGGGCTATTGTAAGTATCCAAAGGACGTTTGGATATGTATAGGGTCATAACAAAAAAATTGAATGTGTTTATTATGCCTATAACTACCATATCAATGAGATGTTCAACTGTAGCATATTAATCCCAATACTTTGAAAACCAATACGTTGACACAATTGCAAACCTTGATCCCGCATGTTAAGTAACGACCACTTTGACTAACATCGTCTATCGTCGAAAATTAAAATGAAACGTATTGCGAGAATCTCTGTGTAAATGTTGTACCATCAGTTAATTGCTTTTTTGTAATTAGCTACAAATGTAACTAAATGTTTTTGAAGTATAAAATATTATTTTTCATTCTGCTTTTTTGATGGTTTAAAGGTGTAAACAACGAATAGGTTTTTATCGGAATTACGATTTGTAGTTTTTTCTTGTTGCTCTATTTGTTTGGGAGTTTTCCAATAATCCATTTCATCCAATCGCTTTTCCTCTTCGAGATCCCATACATCTTTATCTCGTTTCCAAAAATGACTGGCTAAATGGGTTGGGTTAGCATTTTTAAAAATCAAGGCGATTGCTATACCTGTTATTCCTCCAAACAAATGAGATTCCCAAGATATATGTTCTTCTATGGGCAGCATGCCCCACACCAAACTTCCATAAAGAAATGCCACCAAAAGCGATAGCGCTATAAGCTGGGGATGTCCGCGCAATAAGCCAGAAAAGAAAATGAAAAAGGCTAAGGCATACACCAAGCCACTCGCACCGATGTGGTAGGTTTCTCTTCCAAAAAACCAGACCATTAAACCGGAAGCCAACCAACCAATAATGAAAACCCTTGAAAAAACCTTAGGATAAAAATACGCAATACCGGAACCAAGGAAAATAATTGGAAATGTATTAGATACCAAATGAGACAAGCTCCCATGCAAAAAAGGTGACGTAACAATACCGATCAATCCAAACGAATTCTTTGGAAGTAATCCATACCTATATAAATCAAGCATCTGCTTTTCATCAACATAAAAAACCAACCACATTACCATGGCAAATGAAAATGGGATTACCCAGAATTGCTTTGATGTTTGGTATATTGACAAATTCAATTGGAAGATGGGTTAATTGTAGGTGTTTAAAACGTTATATATCGTTACGTTCGTGCAAAGAGCTAAACTTCAACCATCAATGGACACGACAACAATATATAAACACCACAAAATTAGCAACCCTTAATGAATATTTCTGTTAGTAATGTCACAATAAGACTTCGATGTAGAGAAAGTTAACTCTATTGCTATTCGGCTTTGTTGGTTTGTTTATTGCATTCGTGGTATTTGTTTCATTTTTATGAAAAAAGTTGTGTATTTTTAGTGTCGCAAAAAAATCACAGTTAGCCCCATGCTCTTCCGTTTACACGAATTGAAATATACAGCTGTTTATACTACTCCTCTCGTTGTGTTTTTCTCTCTTTACGTGGGAGGCCATTACAGTTATTTTGCTCTCATTTTTTTATTTGGCCTTATTCCAGTTCTAGAATTATTTACCCGAGCATCGAAGAAGAATTTATCACCCGATGAAGAAGTAATGGTGAAGAAGAGTCGCGTTTACGACACCATACTCTACAGCTTAGTGCCCATACAGTATGGGTTAATGGTGTATTTTTTATTTACTCTGCAGCGAGAGGGTTTGGGGTTGTTGGAAATGTTTGGATTGATAACCGCGTTTGGCATGTCTTGTGGCGTTTTAGGCATCAATGCGGCACATGAACTTGGTCACCGCAGCGGAAAGATGGAGCAAACCATGAGCAAGATGCTTCTTCTCACGTCGCAGTACATGCACTTTTTCATTGAGCATAACCGCGGTCACCATCGCTATGTATCTACCGATGAAGATCCTGCGTCGGCGCGCTTTGGTGAAAGTGTATATCAATTTTGGTGGCGCAGCATAACCGGCAGTTGGCTTTCTGCGTGGCATCTCGAACAAAAACGCTTGAAAAACAAAGGCGCTTCGTTTTGGAGCTCTCAAAACGAAATGTTTGTATTTCTCATTATACAGCACTTCCTTCTCGTGATGATCTTGCTGATTTTTAATGTTTTCACACTATTGTGCTATGTATTGGCTGCTGGTATCGGAATCTTGATGTTGGAAACCGTCAACTATATCGAGCACTATGGGTTACGAAGAAAAAAGATTAACGGTCGATATGAACGAACGTTGCCCATTCACTCTTGGAACTCCAATCATCCCATTGGGCGTCTTTTACTCTTGGAGTTGTCTCGGCACTCCGACCACCACTACATGGCTAGCAGACCATATCCACTACTGCGGCACTTTGACGACAGTCCGCAAATGCCGACCGGCTATCCAGGAATGATGCTTTTGTCTTTGGCACCTCCATTGTGGTTTTATGTCATGCACAAACGCATATCATTTTATATTTTATAAATCGACACAGGGCGGTATTGCCTTAGGAGCCTGATCGTAAAACTCCTTCAGTTTCCCATTCCATTAACAGTGTACGGATCATCAGCGCGTTTCTTGCAGCGCCAAATACGGAATACTTGCATGAAATGCAATTTTACTGCTGGTACTTCTTCTGAACAGGCCTTCAAAAAAGCTATAGTTTCGCGACATCAAGGCGACCATATCGGCACCATTTTTTGCAGCAAATTCTAGAATGCCTTCTTCTACGTTATCGGCATGGATGATGTGGTAGTCATGTGCTACATCGCCCAAAATGGGACTTATGCGTGCCTTTGCTTCGGCGGTTGTTTTCTCATCTAGTTCATAATTGACCACTACATGTGCAACAGATATTTTGGCATCGAAGAGTTTGGCAATTGTTGCGAGCTCCGTTAATGCTTTATCCGATTTTTTACTGCGAAAATCTGAACCGTAGACAATATGATTGATTTCGGTAAATTCCTTTCCACTTGGGATGGACAATACCGGACAGTCAACGTTGTGTAAAATGGCAGCGGCATTTGAACCAATGAGCACTTCCTCGAGACCACTTGCGCCTTTAGTTCCTAGTACCACCATATCGGCATGGTGTTCTTCAACTGCTTCCTTAACCACACGGATGGGATTACCCATCTGAATCAAGGTTTCGTAACTAATACCCTTTTCAGCTAAAGCATCCGCCACGTTCTTCATGGCATCTTCGGCATTCTTTTTCATCACATCCAAGAGGGAGTGCGTCATTATGGTCTCTGCATAAGGGAGATCGTAGGCGTTTAGTGCAATGATTTTTGCGTTGGTTTTGCGAGATATTTCCACAGCAAATTCCATGGCTTTCTCCGCACCTTTGCTGAAGTCTGTAGGGAAAATGATTGTTTGCATAATTGGTTTAATTTTGATGCCGAATATAGTACCTTTTTCTCATTCGACAAACAATCATTGTCGTTACAAGTTAAATTTTAATGACCAAGCCCAACGAACTGAACGACCGAATTTATGAAGCAATAACAGACGACAGCGGAGAAGAACGCAGCTGCGAGAATATACCTGATGAAGCATGTGATGTAGTCCCCGGTAGCTATCTACGCAACACAATCAGTGGTGTATTTAGTAAATTGGCAGAACAGTTGGCCAGTCCTGGATTGATTCTACCGTGGTTACTATCAGCAACCGGAGCGTCGTCGTTTTTTGCCGGTGCGCTAGTGCCAATCAAGGATGCTGGCTCTCTCCTGCCACAGTTGGCTGTATCGGCAAAAATAAGAGCACGTTCCGTACGCAAGACCATCTGGACACTTAGCGCCGTTATTCAGGGGATATCTCTTTTACTAATGGGAGTAGCCGTATATTTAACCGAGGGAAATACGCTGGGGTGGATTGTATTGGGAACACTTACCGCATTCAGTTTAGCAAGTGGTGTTGCTTCAGTAGCATTTAAAGATGTGTTGGGTAAAACCATCCCCAAAGGCAAGCGCGGACAATTACTTGCTTTACGCTCTACCTTGGGTGGTATACTCACCACTGCTGGAGGGTTCGTGCTTTACCGTTATGTAGAAGGCACCAACAACACCATCACCTACGTCGTGTTAATTGGCTCAGCTGCTGTGTTGTGGTTTGCGTCTGCACTAACATTTTACAGCATATCGGAAAAACCCGGTGCTACGGAGGGTGGGCGTTCACCTATAAAAGAGCTAAAACAAGGAATGGCATTATTAAAACATTCGCCCAATCTCCAACGGTTTATCCTTGCTCGGGCATTGCTTATGGCCATCCCCTTTTCGCAGCCGTTTTTGGTACTCTTTGGGAAAGACATCGTAGGCAGCGGATTAGATAACCTTGGTGTTATGGTAATTGCGGCCGGAATTGCCGGTATCGTCAGCAGTCCGTTTTGGGGGCGCTTCGCCGATTACTCAAGCCGTAAACTTATGATTGTGATTGGACTTTTTGGATCGGTTTTACTAGCGGCAGCAATTGCCTTTCCCAAATTACCGGAAACCATTCAGACCACCTACTTATTTGCGGGCATCATTGTGCTTCAAGTAATGGCGCATGGCGGTGCCCGATTGAGTAGAAAGACCTATTTAGTAGACATGGCACCGGCTAAAGAGCGACCATTATACGTGGCACTGTCTAATACGCTTATTGGCGTATCCACTATCTTTTTTGTTGTTTTAGGTCTCATTGCCGACGTGTTTTCCGTCACCATTATGCTATGGACTCTATCTATACTATCTCTATTTAGTGCCGTAGTCTCTTTAGGACTGAAGGAAGTGTAGACAGAAAACAATAAAAAGGCTACAGCTCTATTCACACGTTACCATTGCCACCACGGCCCGCGCACATCGCTCACCATCCATGGCCGCAGAAACAATACCACCGGCATAACCAGCGCCTTCACCGCAGGGAAAGAGCCCTTGAACATCCGGATGCTGTAGATGTCCCGGGTGTCGTGGAATGCGTACGGGCGAAGAAGTACGGCTTTCTACCCCCACCAAATTAGCTTCGTTGGTGTAATACGAAGGCATTTTCTTGGCAAATACAGTGCATGCCTCGCGAATGCGCTGCGCGATAAACGACGGCAAGACCTCGTGTAAATCCGTTGAGGTCAGTCCGGGGATGTAGGAGGTATCATTGAGTTTGGCACTTACGCGTTTGTCCACAAAATCAACCATGCGCTGCGCCGGCGCTTTCATGCTTTTCCCGGCGGACACCCACGCCTTTTGCTCCACATCGGCTTGAAACTGAAGGGCAGCAAGTGGACCGTGCTTGGCGTAAGACTTCCAGTCCTCCGGCTCCACCGATACCACAAAACCGGAATTGGCAAATTTGCCATCGCGGCGAGATGGCGACATACCATTAACCACAATTTCTCCCGGTGCTGTTGCCGCAGGGACGATGAACCCTCCCGGACACATACAAAAACTAAACACGCCTTTGCCTTTGACCTGCGTTGCCAAGGCGTAGGAAGCTGCGGGCAACTGCGGATGACCGTAATCACCGCCATACTGCACTTTATTGATGGTTTCCTGTGGATGCTCTATGCGAACGCCAAGAGCAAAGGGTTTTTCCTCAATGGCAATCCCGCTTTTGTAGAGCATTTGAAAGACGTTGCGCGCCGAATGTCCGGTAGCGAGTATGACCGCGTTACTCTTGTAAAACGTACCATCTTGGGTGCGCAGTCCGCGATACTTATTGCTCTGAACCTCTAAAGCATCCACCCGAGTATCGAAGTGAATTACACCTCCACATTGCAGAATGGTTTCACGGATATTCTGCACCACTTTGGGCAGTTTATTTGTGCCAATGTGCGGGTGTGCATCCACGCGAATATCGCTTGGGGCGCCGTGATGCACCAAATTATCGAGGATGCGAGCGATATTTCCCCTCTTGTGTGAGCGAGTATATAACTTACCGTCGCTGTAGGTGCCGGCACCGCCTTCGCCAAAACAGTAATTCGATTCCGGATTAACCACGTGATCGCGGTTGATGGCTTTGAGATCCCGTCGGCGTTGACGAACATCGCTACCGCGTTCAAATACCACCGGCTTGTATCCGTGTAAAATCAGTTCCATGGCGGCAAACATACCTGCCGGACCAAAGCCAATGATATGGACTTCCGGGGCGTTTTCTACCGCAGGAAAATCAAAGGGATGTATGGAAAAAACGTCTTCATCTTTAGCACTCAAGCGCACGCGTAAGCGGTAAAGCACCTTCTTCCCTCTCGCATCGATGGAGCGCTTGATAACAGCATGCTGTCGAACATCGTCTTCTCGGAAGCCCGCTTTGCTGCACGCCGCCGCACAGACCAATTGATCTTCAAAAGCTTCTTCCGGCCGCAAGGCGATATCGACGTCGGTGTGCATCATTCAAACGTTATACAAAACAGCATACCACGGGTGAGAAGTTTGTTAACGCCCGCCGGATAAACCCCGTCATCACGAACCATTATGTCTGCAAATCCAAAAAAACCTTTGATTTGAGGAGACATTTTAAAATATTCAAAAAAGAGATCGAGCCCAACGCCAAACTCATATGAAAAGTCATTGATTGTAATTTTCAATAACTCCGGGTCAAATACGTTTTCGTTAGAGGCTAAATCAATATTGTATCGCAAACCTGCCAGCAGGTACATCTGGTAATTATCAACACGCTTGCTCTTTAACTTCAACTCAAGTGGCAATTCGATGAATGACGACTCCACATCGCGAATGATATAGTCACGGCGGTTGAACGTCCGAGAATACACATCGAAGGTTACCCGACGCACCGTGGTTGAAAAAGTAGGGTTTAACCGCAAGGCAAAGTAACGCGAGAGCTTAAGCTCAGATATGATGCCTACGTGATAGCCCGGAGTTGTTTGGGTTACGCCCGATACGTAGTTCTCTACATCGTTTAGATTAGGTTCGTGGCGAATTTGAAAGTCGGTGTAATTAATGCCCAAGTAGAACCCGAAGTGATACGGCTTATTGTTGTAGTTGGGCATATTCTTTTGCGCGCGTATCTGTCCGCGCACATGTGTGGCGGAAAAAACTAAAATAAGAAGCAGTCCAAATGCCGTACGCATGGGATGTTTTGTGAAGATAACGAAGAGAACGGTATTTTATTTTACACCGCGATAAATAGAAGCAACACCCAGGGTGAGTTTGTGAATGGACGTTTCGCTATAACCGCAAGACTCCATCACATCGGTAAACGCTTTGCCGTACGGAAAGGCTTCGACCGAAGCCGGCAAGTAAGTATAGGCAGAGCTGTCTTTCGATAGCAAGCGGCCAATACCGGGGAGGATGTATTTGAAATAAAATTTGTAAATCTGCGCAAAGGGAAAGATTTCCGGCTGAGAGAATTCAAGCACCAAAATTTGTCCACCGGGCTTAAGCACGCGATTCATTTCCTTCATCCCTTTTTCCAGGTTTTCAAAATTACGCACACCAAAAGCCACGGTTACCAAGTCAAAAGAATTGTCATCAAAAGGCAAATTCTCACTATCGCCGTAGGTTAATTCGACAAAACCGTCCAACGTTTTGCGCTTCACCTTTTGACGACCGATATCGAGCATGCCGTTTGAAATGTCAACACCGGTAATTTTTTTTGGTTGCAATTTGGCCAGCGCAATGGCCAAATCACCGGTACCGGTGGCCACGTCGAGGATATAATCGGACGACTGCTTACGGGCCATTTTCAGCAAGCGCTTGCGCCACCCTTTGTCAATTCCAAGGGATAAAATGTGGTTCAAACGATCGTAACTGTGGGCAATGTTGTCAAACATTTGCGCCACCTGCTCTTTTTTACTGCCGTCTCCATCGGCATAGGGACGAACCTCTTTTGATTTACTCATGCGGCAAAATTAGTGTATGCTCTGCTACTATTTACCCCACCGTGACGTGCGCGGAAGGATATTTATAATTTTTGAATTTTTTAGGCTTCAACAAGGCAAAGGCGAGCGTCAAAACACCCACTCTACCAATGATCATAGACGCCATAATAGTAATGCGCGAAACGGGAGAAAGTTCAGCCGTTATTCCTCTCGACAAACCTACATTACAAAGTGCACTGACCTGCTCAAACATCAAATCTACGAAGGGAATATTTGGCTCCATCAATGCAAGGATAAAAATCCCCACGGTGATGCCCGTCAATGTAAAGAGGAAGATCGCAATGGCCCGCTTCATCAAATCGGTGGAAATGGTGTATTTAAACAGTTCTAATCTTGGTTTTCCACGAATGATGGAATAACCTACAACAAGGAGTAATGCAAATGTATTGGTCTTAATCCCTCCTGCAGTTGAACCGGGCGCTCCACCGATAAACATGTAAAAAATCATGGCTACAATCATTGCTGTTGACAAAGAACCAATGTCGATCGTATTAAATCCAGCCGAGCGCAACGTCACCGATTGAAAAAATGAGGCCATGGTTTTTTCTAATGTCGACAATCCTTTTAATTCTAAATCGTATTCAATAACAAAAAACAGAACAAAAGCAGATATCAAAAGTGCAACCGAGGCATAGACACTTATTTTCGTATCCATGCGAAATTTACGCCATCGTTCTTTTTTTATACGCTTACGGAACCACGTATTGACAATATCACCCAGATTACTAAAGCCTAAGGACCCCATAATAATCAACAAGGCAATGAAGCCATGAAGGGTGATATTTGCGCCCACTGCCTCATCGGCAAGACCGCCACTTAAGGTTGAAAACCCGGCATTGTTAAAAGCCGAAATGGAATGAAAAATAGAAAAAAACAAGCGCTCGGCTGAAGAAAGAAACGCTTCGGAATGTCTTACCGTCCAAAAAATCATCACCGCACCAATCACTTCAAATATCAAGACGAAGGCAATCATCTGTTTGAAGACCTTGCGGGAGTTTTCCGGAGAATCGGCCAAAACACTGCTTTGTAGCACCGACTGAAACTTCAAGCCAATATTGTTTCGCGCCAAAAACGCCAGCATGGTAGCAAACGTAACAATGTTTAATCCACCCAATTGAATCAAAACCATAATCACCACCTGTCCTTTAAGCGTGTACACCTCTCCAATATCAACAACGGAAAGTCCTGTCAAACAACTGGCCGAAATGGAGGTGAATATGGCATCAAAGAATACACCTTTTTGCGATACATTCATCTCAGGGAGCATCAGCAACATAGTACCAATGGTTATCAAAAAAACGAGACTTCCAACGAAGAAAAGCGGGGGAGAGAATTTAATTCGATTGAGAAGCATCGTGGACTTCCCTATTTCCAGTGAAACGATATAGAGCAAATAAATCTGTATAAACCCGATGATAAAATCGTTAAACCACTTCACATCGAGTTGTCGACCCAACCAAGCCACCAAATTGACATCGAACAATAGAATACTGGCACCATTAATCAGAATAAATCCAATGGCTATCCCTTCTCGCCACGTTTCCCGAAAATACGTCATCGGTTGAAAGCTATAGATATAGCCGATAACGTATTTAACCACGTAGAATCCCAGGGAAAAATGAATCAACCACAGCACCACTGTTCTATTCACCCTATCGTCGGGATAGCCGTAATAGTAAACCAGCGAGCTCAAGACCACCAGCGAAACCAAGGCACTGAAATAATTCAACACCGAAGCCACCTGCTCCTTACTGCCGTACAGTTTGAGGTTAACTCTCTCTCGAAATGATTTGATCTTACCGGGCATGACGCGGCAAATATCCGTCATGTTGGGATAATGGACGAAATTTTTCGTAGGGATTGGTAATAATCGAAATAATCGATTTTGATAATCAAATTTACACCAGCATTAAAATTTTGTAAGAAAATATTTATTTTTTTATATTTGCGTGCCGTAGGGGCAACCCTTGTGGTTGCCC
>SKIJ01000089.1 GCA_007116495.1 Cryomorphaceae bacterium
CCTATTGGTTGGTATGGATAACCGGATACGGCTCATTTTTTCTCGGTGGATTGTTTCTGCTGATAGCCATTCATTTTTCTATTGCGCCCCATCATTACGATTCGATGCAATTGTCGTCAACGATGTTTTCAATTGAAATAGTCGATGGTGAAGTGCAGACGTCGGGTAAATTATCGGAAGCGCCTCTGTGGCAAGTGTGGACGGTCTTTCTTCAGGGGCTGGCGATTTTTTCGGTGATTGGACTGATGTGTATTTACGGTATGAAAATCATTCAGTCGGTTCGCAAAGGGAAGGTGTTTAATACAGACAATCCCAAGTGGTTTCAGCGTATTGGTCTGGGCTTTTTGATTTTAACCGCCTTGACTTTTGCTGATGTTACTGTGTCTGGAAACGTTCATCAACTGGAATTGGATTTAAAAATGGGCTATCTTTTGGCTGCTTTGTTTGCCTACATACTCGCCGAAATTTTCCAAGAAGGCAATCGTTTGGAGGAAGAATCAAAATTGACTGTGTGATGCCGATTATCGTAAACTTAGATGTGGTGCTCGCCCAACGAAAAATGTCGCTTTCTGATTTTGCAGATAAAGTGGGGATTACCTTGGCCAATGCAAGCATCTTAAAAACAGGAAAGGCCAAGGCGGTGCGTTTCTCGACATTAGAAAAAATTTGTGACGTGCTCGAGTGTCAACCGGGTGATATTTTGGTGTTTGAGAAAAGTGAAGACTAGTGTGCTGAACGTATGCGCGATGCAAACTGCCTAACTACTGCGGTAAACACTACCATGTTGACCTTTTCTATGGGGTGCGGTGTGTTGGGTATGACGCAGAAAGACGCATTTGGTAAGGATTTAAAGAGTTGCTGCGTTTCCTCGAAGCTCACCATGTTGTCGCGGTCACCAATGCAACAAAGTACAGGAATGCTAATTTGCTCCAGAGATATCAATGGGTTGTTATTGCCCAAATGATTCATCATTTCCGCTGTCTTTTTGAGAACGTTCACCCAATTGTCTTCGCCGTGTCTTTTTGCAAGAGTAGAAGCAAAGGCGGGTACTTTTTCTTGAATGGCTTTTGGGTCAAGCATTTTGGTTTCCTTCGATGCTATCTCCGGCGACCATTCAAATTTCGTGGCAAGGGTGACAATTCCGGTAATTCTGCTGGCGTGTTTTTGTGCAAAGTGCAAAGCAACAAAACCGCCCATGCTGTAGCCAATGATTAATGGTTTGACAAGATTGTGGTCTTCGATATATGCACCCAGTTGCGCTGAGAAACGTTCAATGCGAAAAGGTTCCTCAGACGGGTTGTCGCCATGTCCATAAAATGATAATGTGTGTACTTGATACTCGTCGATGAAAATGCCTTTAATCGCCTGCATTTGATCTGCTGCACCAATGGCGCCGTGAAGTATGATGATGTCTTTCATAGATTATGTTGTAGATGTGCCTTTCGCTAAAGTATGAACTTATTACAGCTTCAGCAAATTATTTTCTACTTCTTCCATGGGAAAATGCTTGGTATAAATGTATGCCGCCTAAATTTTAAAAAGGGGTACTTTTTTATGGCAATCGCGTTTACGAAACCCATCGTTATTTTGAAGGCGCCGGTCGATTTAGAGATATTCTCTTCTTTAAGAATAGATGCTTTGTTGTAACGGAAAGTCCGGGTAAACTTTATGAGCTCAAAGAGGTGAAATAACGTTTTGTCGTATTACATTTGTTGAGGTTACATTGCCTCTCAAACTTTGTTTATGTCTGCACGTCATTATCTCTTAGCGCTCTCGTTATTTCTAGGTACATTCACGTATTCGCTTTTTGCGCAAAATCCTACGCTAAGTGAGGGTGAGGGATATGTTGATGTGGAAGGAGGGCGAATGTGGTACCGCATCGTTGGCTCTGGTAATCATACACCTTTACTTATGATGCACGGTGGACCGGGGGGTACCAGTTACGGATTGTTTTCTCTCGGCGCTTTAAGCGAAGATCGCCCATTGATTTTTTTCGATCAATTGGGTGGTGGGCGCTCTGATGTGCATCAAGATACCTCACTGTTGACGGTTGATCATTTCGTAGAACAAGTAAGAGCGTTGGTCATGCATTTGGCGCTAGACAGTGTTTGTTTGTTCGGTCACTCGTGGGGAACGGCATTGGCGCTGGAGTATTATCTAAAGTACCCCAAGGGTGTACAAGCCATTGTTTTTAACAGTCCGTTCTTTAACACCAAAGAATGGATTGCTGATGCCGATACTTTGATTATGGCCCTGCACGACACCATTCAACAAGCCATTGCGTACTACAGTGACTTGGAAGATTACGATAATAAGCGTTTTCGTGCTGCAGAGCGGGTCTATTTGCAACATTACGGCAGACGATCAAACGAGCGCGTGAAAACCAAATGGGATATGTCGTATAAGCCGGGCAATAATTTCATCTACACCTACATGTGGGGACAAACAGAGTTTACCGCTACCGGTACACTCAAGCACTACGACCGCAGTGAATCATTGAAAAACTTGGATGTTCCTGCATTATTTATTACCGGAGAATACGACGAAGCCAGACCGTCTACCGTTATGAAACAAGCCGTGGCCGCACCCAAAGGGGCGTTTGCGGTTATCCCTAATGCCGGGCATGCCACCATGGTCGATAATAATGCGGAGAATGTGAAAATCATTAGAGACTTTTTGATTGGCCTTTGGCGGTAGTTTGTTATAGCCCAATAGTTAAGTGGTTTTAGGATGAAATGATTACAAAAACATTTACTGCACCACCACCCGCTTATTTACACTTCCTCGCTCAGACGTCAATCGCAACACATACACCCCTTTGGCCAAGTGCTCGGCTTGCACGGACTCTACGCTTTTGCGGATGTTCTGCTGAAGTACCGTTTGTCCGGTAGCATTGATGAGGGTCATGGTCCACTGGTTTTCAGGAGGTAATTCGATATAAAAATTGCCGTTCGACGGATTGGGATAAACGGACACTTCAATGTCGTGGATGTGTGATTCTGTTTGTAGTGAATGTTGAATGCCGTTTAAAGTTACCAGCAAACGGTCAGAATAACCACCTGTAACAATGTGATCTTCTGAGATGAAGAAAATATCCCAAAGATTTTTTGAGTAATCAGGATTTGCGGTAACTTGTTGTTCAAACCAATGTTCACCCAAATCTGGCGTGCAATGAAACGCACCGTCACCACCTCCGGCACAAACCACACCACCATATCCATCTATGAAATTAGTTGGATGGGGTAAAAACGTTTTTGAAAAAAAGTTGTAATTCACTATTCCATCCATTCCTGTAACTGTTCTTATAACAGTTGACTGCATAAAGGGATCTTCATAAACCAAAAAGCCCGTATCTGGTGTAGCAAAGTATAGTCCTTTGACTTTAGGTTCTGCTGTTCCTGTAGATGTACTATCAATTTGCCAGGTTAATCCGCCGTCGCTTGAGTTAAAAAACCTTTGAAAATCTTCATGAGCCCCATAAAAATGATTTTCGTCGAGGATATAGCTGATTTCCGGTGATTCCGTTGTGGTGCTGTGTCGCATATTCCAACCCGAAGAGAGGTCATATACATACCAATAATATACACCGTCATCTTCACCGTTGAGGATAACAGTGCCATTGCGCTCTTCGAGATTATAAAAATCGCTGATGGCAAAGGTGTCGTTAATGACTTGCCAGTTCTGTCCACCATCATTGGTTTGATGTGCGCCTAGCCATCCAATTGCTACCCCAATGTCATCATTGATAAACACAGCTTTTGTGAACAAAGAATAATTAGAATTATCTTGAGTCCAGTTCCAGCCTCCATCGGTTGTTTTGTGCGCGCCTCCACTGATTGAGCTTCCCTTGTATCCAACACTATCGTTGATAAAATAAACAAAAGTTGCGCCCCCCAGCTGCGGCGTAGATCGATCTACCCACTGGCCGAAGAGCAATGCAGGGAAGAGAAGTAAAGTGTAGATTAAAGTTTTCAAGATTCGCGTTTTATGGAATAGCCGCCACCGCCAATGGTCAGTCGGAAGTAAAAGCCATTGAGTAAGTGGGTGGGGATTGTCCGATTAAAACCACCCTCTTCATTTGCCCAAGG
>SKIJ01000131.1 GCA_007116495.1 Cryomorphaceae bacterium
GTGCGAATGCTGGAATCACTGTAATTGCGGAAACGCAGTTCACGCTCGAATGAGCTTAATAAGGTCTCAAAAGACTTCATAATACTTAATTTTATGGTTAAAACCATAATTTAAGCATTAAAGCCAAATGAAAGCCACCGAAGGTTTAGTTCAACTCGTTTATATGTGCATCTTTTGTACACAATATATCCCTAGCGGGTATGTATTGTGCACTTTTGTATGCACTTTATTGCGACAAATATAATAAGAAAATGTGGATGTTTTTTGATCTTTATAAATCATCAAATGGACTGCGTATGTTTTCCAAACTCTTCTCCGTAACGTGGGTGTAAATCGTGGTGGTTTTTATGCTTTTGTGGCCTAATAATTCTTGTACATATCGGGTGTCTGTTCCGTTTTCCATTAAATGCGTGGCGTAGCTGTGGCGCAACCAATGCGGAGTAACGGGCTTGTTTATTCCGGCTTTTTTGCATGCCTTCTTTAGTATCGATCGTATGCTTGTGGGTGAATAGGTGGTTCCTTTTGTTTGGCCTTCAAACAACCAGTAACTTGGCTTGTAGGTCTTGTAGTATTCGCGCAGCATGTTCAACGTCTTTTCACTGAGTGGTACCATCCGGTCTTTTTTGCCTTTTCCTTGGCGAACCATTAAACACTTTCGATCGCCGTTGATGTCTGTGATGCGCAAATGAATGAGCTCGCTTCGGCGTAAACCGCATGCGTAAATAAGCGATAGAATGGTTCGATGCTTGACATTACTAATGCTTTGCAATATGCGCTTGACTTCTTCTTTGCTCAACACATGGGGCAACTGAAATTCGCGCTTGGGACGCTCTAATTTTTCCACCACAACCGACCTGCACAATACTTTGCTGAAAAATAACTTGCAGGCATTGATCACTTGATTCTGATAGGAAATGCTGAGCTTGTTCTTTATTACGTAATTCGTGATGAAGGCATCTATGTCTTTTCCTTTAAGGGTTTCTACGTCTTTGTCTTTGTAATATGCTAAAAATAAGCCAAGTGCCTGCGCGTAGGTTTTTTGGGTAGAACGGCTGTAGCGTTTTTGCTCCATCCATTCTACAAATCGCTTGATTAATGTGTTGTTCTCTTGTTTGTCAGGTTTTATGTGAAACTTTTTATCAGACGCTTTTTTCTTGTCCTTTTTCAATATCGCCTTGTAATCTAAAAAAACACCTGCTTTGGAACACAATGAAAATACATGTCGCAAATGAAAATTGGCTTCCTGAATATACCAGATTTTGTATTCTTCATGCCAACTGGCCTGAAGTGATTTTTCAATAAACTCGGTGTCAACTTGTATAAAGTCTACTTGAATAAACCTGCTACCTTCAATCTCAGCGTATTTTAATGTGATTCGTTTCATTGGTGTATTTTTTACAAATGTAAGAAAAAACGCATAAAAATTAACAAGCCAACGAAAATTTGCCCCCGCGCCAGGGATTGCAGCGGTAGCTGCCGCCCTTCGGCGAAGCTGCGACACACAGCGGGGCAGAGCGACCGCAGGAAGCTCCTGCAACGCTGATGTGGAGCGCGAGACAAGGGCGGGACTACAAGCGGAAAGCCCGGTGACGGCCTGCATACGCCACACCAATAAAACCACTCGGTGTTCAAATCATTCAAAAACGCACGAAAACCCAATCACAACCCCGCAGGCCGGCAGGCGCCCAAAAAACTCAAAACCCCCTCAGCATTGCACTAAAACATCATATCGAAAACCGCATCACTACTTCCCCGGTTTTCTCGTCAACTTCGATTTTTTGCTTCGATACGTCCATCTCTTTGCCCGTGCTCATGCGATACATGCCGGCTAAAAACTGCATGCCTTTCTGCATGACTTCCTCCATCTGTTTTACGCGTTCTACGCGTTCGCGGTCAACGGCTGTGCTCTGGGGTTCTTCCGGTTTGGCCTGCTGGTGAAACGGCAACTCTTTTTGCTGGACCTCTACTTGCTCTTCTTCCATTTCGGGCGCTACGGAGGGTGCGGTAAACGCTTGCATGGCTTCTTCCAATTCCTTCAAAAACTGGGCGCGACCTCTACCGGAAAAATCCACCACGTTTTCCTTGCTGTCGGGACTCAACACGCTGTCGAAGAGGTTCTGTTTCACCAACAACCCGGACGCAATATTCATTTCAATGGAATTTCGGGTAATGAAATTGATCACCGTGAGGTTCTCGTTTTTCTGTCCCAAGCGATCGATCCTGCCAATGCGCTGGTTTTTCTTGGCGGGATTCCAAGGCAATTCAAAGTTTATCACGGTATCGGCCACCTGGAGGTTCAAACCGGCTCCTCCCGCTTCGGTGGACACAAACACGCGACAATTGGGGTTGTCTTCAAATTCGGCAATGATGCTTTTGCGCTTTTTCACCGGTATGCTGCCGTTGAGTTCCGCGAAGCCTATATCGTTCTTTGCCAGCATCTTCCCAATGATTTTGTTCATCCGTTTCCACTCGGAGAATATGATGACCTTGCGGTTGTTGTTGGGCAAATTGAGCTTTTCCAAGAGTATCTCTTTCAGTTCATTCAGCTTGGGCGATTCGTTGGATTCCAAATCGACCAAATACGAAGAATCACAGGCCATGCGCATGGTTTGCAGGTGCTTGGTAAGCATCTGCATATCGTACGGGGTGCGGAACTTTTTCCCCAAGATTTGCGCGACACTTTTGGCCGCCGAGGTGTGGTAATCACGCTGCAAATCGCCCATTTCTACCGGAACATCTATTTGTGTAACCTTGTTGAGCTGGTCTATGACGTCCTTTTTCTCCCTGCGGATGAGGATGGGCTGCAGGCGCTCTTTGAGCAATTGCAGGTTGTAATATCCGGTAATCTTGTTTTTGTAAACCTGATCGAAATAGCAGTGCTGGTAGGAAAACTCCCATAGCGGCGCCAGAAATCCGGGCTTCACAAATTCCACGATGGAAAATATATCAACGAGTCGGTTTTCAATGGGCGTACCGGTAATCACCAGGGCGTGCTTTTTCTTGATCCGCTTGATCACCTCCGCCGTTATGGTTTCGTAGTTCTTGATCCGTTGCGCCTCGTCCAAAATCACAAAATCGAATCCGGCTTTATTGATGGCGAGGATGTCGCGAAGCACCGTTTCGTAGTTGACGATGTAAAAGTAATGCCCCTCCGTTGCGTACATGCCCTCACGTTCGTCGGGAAAGCCTTCCACCACAAGCGCCTTTTCGTTGGTGAACTTCTCTATTTCCGATTTCCACTGCGATTTTAGTGAAGCAGGACAAACGACCAAGGTCTTGGTAAAACCAAAGTGTTCCTTTTTAAATACCGCCGTGGCAATGGCTTGCAGGGTTTTACCCAATCCCATTTCGTCGGCAATGATGACGCCCCTACGGAAGGTGGCAAACTCAACCCCCTCTTTTTGATAGGGATACAGTTCAGCCTTGATCAAGCCATAGTCATTCGTATTGACAGATGCCACGCGCTTCACCATTTCCTCTTCAAACAAATCTTCCAGTTTTTCCATCACTTGTCGGCGTACAAACACCAACTTATGCGCCTCGGCTTCGCGAATAAAACCCAGAAAATCAAGCGCCTGAGATTCTTCGATATAGGTTTTATCACCAAAATAAAGTTCGACCAAGGACTTGATGGAATCCGGAATTTCGTGCGGATAGAAATAGGAAATGCGGTAATCGTTCAGCGGATCGAGATACACGTCAAAAAAGGGAAAGCGCTGATTTTGGACGTTTTTCTTACGCGTTTTGGGCAAATTCGCAAACGCATACATCAAGTGCTTACACGTGCCCAGTTTATTGGTTTGGAAATCGCGACACGAACACTGTCCCTTCTCATTCTCAAGGTCGTGAAACGTCAGGTAGTACCGCCTATCCTTTTCATTGACCAATTCGTGTACCCCGTAAATATTGTCGCCGTAATTGATGTGGTATTTCGCGTTTTCTGCCCGCTCGCGGCGCTCCTCCATCACCCGCTTTATCATCCCCTCGCGCGTATATTCCTTACCCTCCGGTCGCCCCTCAAAATCGTTCTGACTAAAAATTTCCGCTGCATAGTGAAAGGCCGCCATACGGTGCGCACA
>SKIJ01000119.1 GCA_007116495.1 Cryomorphaceae bacterium
CGCATCTTGCGTTTCTAATGAATTGATGGAAAACATCCCTATATTAAGGTCATCATTAATAGCAATGGCCATTTTCTGTTCAACAATGACAAACAATAAAACGAAAACAACTCCGCCGTAAACAACCGAAAACAAACATGAATAAATAAAGCGTTTGTAATAAATAAGAATCCCTAATGTCAATATGGTTGTCATGGAAACAACTATGTCGGATATCCAGTGTTTTTGCGGAACTAAAATAAACTCCAATAGCAGGGTAATTATGAAGGGAACGGCGATGAAAGTGTGTGTTTTTCGCGCAGCCCAACCAATAAAAACCCCTATCACAATGGATGCAAGATAATTATATCCATCGTGATAGAGGTAAGTAGCGTTGCGCAGAAATAGCAGCACAAATGCGAGTGGTACGCCAATAAACAACCACTTTAATTGGATTATATTTATTTGATGTGATTTGATGATTTATAAATATTTAATTACAAACTCCATCACATGGATATCTGAAAAAGAAACCACAGCCCCTATTGCCTCCTAGTGAACAGCTAATTGAGCATTCACCCCACCACCAACAATAATCAGATTGTTGTGAACAACCACAGACTCCCATACTTGGCTCATATGGATCATCATCCAGCCCGCCTCCAATAGCTGCAACTAGATACCGTTTTTGATTTTTATTGAATTCAACATACAAGGACAATCAATGCTTGGACGCATAGAGATGTACGGTATTTGAAGTCAGATAAACAAATGGTGACCGACATTGAGATCGTTTCCGCAAATGGCCAACGTGTGTACAGCACGCGTGAAAACAACCACTTTGACGTTGAGATTGATCTACCTAGACTAACGCCGGGGGTACCTCATACGGTTGAAGCAAGGTGTGAATCACAAGGTTTTAAAACACGTTGTAACGCAATAATGATGTTATGACGTAAAAAAAAATCAGCCACTGTCTTCATTTTGGCAGTGGCTGATTTTTTTTTCATTCACATTACATCGCTATCCATTATCCACGACGGTCATACCCTTTCTCCAGCGCTTAAACGCGTGGCGTGTTTTGGTTATCTGATGTGCCTTTTTCTCTTCGTCGGTCATGTGAAGGGCTTTCTGACACTCCGAAGAACAACACGTTTCGCGCTTTTCGGCGCATGAAGGGCACTGAATGAAGAGGATGTTGCAGTTGGCACAGTTCACGTGGGTATCACACGTGGCACCGCACTGATGACATTCTGAAATCACATCGTCGGAGATGCGTTCTCCGAGACGCTCGTCGAACACAAAATTCTTTCCGCGAAAGCGATTGCGCAATCCATGAGATGCTACCTGACGGTGGTAGTCGATGATGCCCCCGTGCAGTTGATTGACGTTTTGAAACCCGTGGTGGCGCAACCATGCACTGGCTTTTTCACAGCGAATGCCTCCGGTGCAATAAAGCATGATGGGCTTGTCTTCTTTACCTTCAAGCATGTCTAATACCTCCGGAAGCTCTTCGCGAAAGGTCTCGGCTTCGGGACAAATGGCTTTTTCGAAGTGACCGACCTCTGACTCGTAGTGGTTTCGCATGTCGACCACTACCACGTCATCGGCATCCAAGAGAGCGTTCCACTGTTCAGCATTGAGATGATTGCCGACATTACCGGGATCGAATGCACCGTCGTCGAGGCCATCAGCTACGATTTTATGACGCACTTTCACGGTTAGCTTGAGAAACGACTTACCGTCGTCTTCTACGGCCACCTTGATGGGAACATCTTTGAATTCAGGTATGGCGTATAGTTCTGCCAAAAATGCCTCGTAGTTGTGCTCCGGAACACTCATTTGAGCATTAATCCCTTCCTTAGCCAAGTAAATTCTGCCCAAGCAATTGTGATTGGTCCACTGTAAAAACAAACGATCGCGCATCACTGACGGTTCTTCAATGCGCACGTAACGGTAAAACGAAATGGTAATGCGTTTAAACGTTTCGGCATCCAGTTTCTTTTGCAATTCTCTGCGACCTAACTTGTTTACCAGGCCGGATTTATAAGCGTTGGGATCCATTGTTCTAATTTTTTGCAAAGGTACAAACTTATTTACCGCCCAAATATGACGATTAATCGAGCAAACAAATAAGCCCGTTAGAATGTACCTTTGTAAGATATTCAGAAAATAGCCGTGCGATACAAACACCTTCTTTTATTGCTGCTGATTTGGTCGTGCTCCAGCGAGCCAAAGTCGGTCAATCGCGTAAGTGAATCTGCCTTTTCCGAATTGATGGAAACCTACGGCGGCGCGCTTATCGTAGATCTCCGCACAGAAGAAGACTACCATAAAGGCCATTTGAAGGGCGCTGTTAACTTACCGGCCGACGACGCGCTTTACGACAAGTTATACCAGCTGTCTACCCGGCAGGTATATTTGATGTACTGCGCCGATGGAAAAACAGCCAACGAACTCACAGGTATGCTCGACTCCTTACGTTTTAAAGAAGTTTACCTTCTCAAGAACGGCATTGAGGGAACAGCATTTCCTCGCGTACAAGCATCCAACGACAAAAAATAAATGCAACCATGAACATGAAACAACCGATTTTAATCATATCCATTCTTGTAACTGCCGTTTGGGGCTGCCAGGAAAACCAGGAGGAACGTATAAAACGAACGGAGGACAAATACTTTGATGTCAGTAAATACAAAGGCAACATCAATACAGACGGGCGTATGGTGGTGAGCGAAATCAACAAAGTGTTTGAAGACATGTACACCAAAGCCATAGAAGAGCACGGCTTATTGGGCGCCATTGACTACTGCGGTGATCACGCATTTGATGTACTCGACAGCCTCGGACATTACTACGGCGTTGGTCTTAAGCGCACCTCACTCAAGTACCGCAGTCCGGAGAACGCTCCAGACTCCTTAGATTACGCCATTCTAAACAACATGAAAGACTTAGGTGAACAAGGGGTAGACGTTACGCCAATGAGCATGAAGTTTGCCGGCGGCGACGGTATTTTTTACGCTCCCATTAAAATGAAATCCATGTGCTTACCTTGCCACGGCATGAAACTCCGCGGTGACATTAAAGACGAGGTATGGAAAAAAATTCGCGAACGCTATCCGGACGACAAATCCTACGACTTCAACTTGAATGAGATGGTTGGCGTATGGGGTGTGTACTTCCCAGCCGAATACCGCGCGCGCAAAGGTTCCGTTGACATTCCCAAAATGTAGAATATGAACGTTGAAGCGCTACGCGAATACTGTCTAAAGAAACCCCACACCACCGAGAGCTTTCCTTTCGACGAAGTGACCTTGGTATTTAAAGTCCACGGAAAAATGTTTGCCCTCGTAGGGTTGGAGTGGGAAGATACAGCAATCAATCTTAAGTGCGACCCTGAAAAAGCGATTGAATTGCGGGAAATGTATCCCGGTGACGTCATTCCCGGGTATCATTCCAACAAAAAACACTGGAATACGGTGTACACCCAACGCGTTCCATTGGACGAACTCAAAGCCTGGATCGACCATTCTTATGATTTGGTTTTTGCCAAATTACCGAAGAGGTTGAGAGAGGGAACGTGACTAAATCTATATTATTTAGCAGCTAAGACGCTGCTTTGGGCTTAATTGTTCAAAAAATCAAATTACCATATGGCTTCTTTAGATAGATACATTCCCCCGTTTAAACTGTATGATGCGTTTAGTACCTTTCGCGTGGTCGCTTTTTTTGAAGGCAGTTCCTATATCCTCCTGTTGTTTACCATGCTGCTTAAGTACCGGTTTAACATACCTGAACCCAATATGGTCGTTGGCATGGCACACGGGGTATTGTTTATTGCCTACGTGATTATATTGCTCTTTGCGGCGAGACAAATGCGTTGGGCGTTTGGGAAAATGGTTTTTGCCTTTGTGTTATCCTTGGTGCCATTTGGCACATTTTACGGCGAAGGGCACGTTTGGGGGGATGATTAGCGATAGCTTTTAAGTCGAGAAAACAAATCAATATACAAGTAGAACATTGGCCCGCGGAGTACGTCCACCATGTAATAATTGCC
>SKIJ01000133.1 GCA_007116495.1 Cryomorphaceae bacterium
AAAGCCACTCAGTACCGTCACCGGCAGTTTATTTGCAGACATATATCTTTTTTTTGTTATTGCAATTTAGTTGCAAATATAACATGAAAAAATGGTTGAGAATGTAAAAACCACCTATTATGTTTAATCGTATAATACATCACATCCCTGTTGATAACTCAAAGCCATGGAGGTCAATAACAACATTTATCCTTTGACGCTAAGTTTCCAGCCGTCACTTCCGTGTTTGAGCGCACTGAAAAAGGAAAGTCGCTTAGAAGGTGAGTTTCGTATCTCCGGACATCCGTCTATTGGCAGTGTTTCAGGTGATTACCATCTACAGTGTCGAGAAGGAGTGATTCAATTGCGCTTGGTGCCCAGCGGAGGTTGGAAGCCCAAAACAACAAAATTGTCCACTTGGTTTTTATTCACCATGGCCAAAATTTTTAAGAAGTGGCCAACCACGTACCAGTGGAATGCGGAGGTGCGAAGCAATGAGCAAGGTGATTGGCAGATGCAGTCGGAGTGGATAAGGACGGGGAGAATTGCTAAGGATTGATCATTGGGTTTGACGTTTCGGAATGAGGGGTGACGTTTACCATCAATATATGCCATAATTTTATTAACATTCATATCGATAAAATCTATTGGTTTTCTCGTAAATAGGTTTGTAATATTGAAGTCGAAACTGTATTGCAGATGGTGTGCGTATAAAAATGAGGAATATGTTTTTTTGGTATCTGCATTACATATACCTTTACCAAACAAAAATATAGTTTCATGTTAATCGAAATAGATGCGCCGGCATTTGGAGCGAGACGTTCACTAAAAACTGTTTTTTAAATGGATGTGTTAAAAATTTTTTTGGTGGAAGATGACCCGTTTTACGGGCAGTTAATAAAGCATCATTTGAGTTTAAACCCGGATTACGATGTTCACTTATTTGAAAGCGGTAAAGAACTAATCAAAAGCATGTATTTGCAGCCGGATATCGTATGTATTGATTTTGGGTTGCCTGATATAAAGGGCGATGCACTCTTAAAGGAAATATTAAAACAAAATGCGTCATTACCGGTAATTGTCATTAGTGGACAGGAAGAAATATCCATCGCAGTAAACCTACTCAAAGCCGGGGCGCGCGATTATATTATTAAAGACGACAATACCAAAGAGAATTTGTGGAAGTCTATCTTGCACATCAAAGAGAATTTACATTTAAAGCGCGAGGTTGAAACGCTAAAAGAGGAACTGGGAAAGAAATACAGTTTTGAAAATTCCATAATTGGAACAAGTGATGCCATTAAATCTACGTTTAGGTTGTTGCAAAAAGCAATTGATACGTCAATTAATGTATCCATCACCGGAGAAACCGGTACCGGTAAGGAGGTATATGCAAAAGCCATTCACTACAACGGGGCACGGAAAAAAAAGCCATTTGTGGCAGTCAATATGGGTGCTATACCTAGTGATTTGGCAGAGAGTGAGCTGTTTGGCCACGAGAAAGGCGCTTTTACGGGAGCGACCGGTTTAAAGAAAGGTAAATTTGAAGAAGCACATGGCGGAACGTTGTTTTTAGATGAGATCGGGGAGCTTGATTTGAATTTGCAAACCAAACTTTTGCGGGTCATTCAAGAGCGTGAAATCGTTCGTGTTGGAGGTAATCAACCGATTAAAATTGATATTCGATTAATCAGCGCAACACATAAAAATTTAACTGAAGAGGTAAAAAAGGGAAACTTTAGAGAAGATTTGTTTTTCAGAATTGTAGGTTTACCCATTGAGTTGCCCCCTTTGCGAAAACGCGATAGCGATGTAATTCTTTTAGCCAAGTTTTTTATTGAAGAATTTGCGAAAAATAACAAATCAAAAGTCCTTAAGATTTCCAATCAAGCACAAACAAAACTTAGAAAACACCCATGGCCGGGCAATGTTCGCGAGCTTAAAGCCATCATTGATTTGGCTTGTGTAATGGCCGATGGCAACGATCTTCAAGCCGATGATATTTCATTCTACGAAATCAGTGATTCGAGAATGTATTCAGAAGCTGAAAAAACACTCAAAGGGTATGAATGTGAAATCATCAGTAACTTCTTGCAGAAGTATGATCAAAATGTTCTTTTAGTAGCAGATAAACTTGATATTGGTAAATCGAAAATTTACAATTTAATCAAGTCTGGCGCAATACAAACAAAACCATAGCACTATGTATTATGAAAACTTCCATGCGTTAAACGCAAACTTTAAGGAGGTCGTTTCTAATGAGCAGGCTAAAAGTTTTTTCCTTTTTGCAGCGGCCAACCAACAGGACGACAACTTTGACGAATTAAATGCACTCATCGTCAACTGCGACAAACCAATAATGGGGGGTGTGTTTCCGGAAATTATAGCAGATGGTAAAAGGCATAACGATGGATACTGTTTTGTGCCTTTGTATTTTGAGTTAGACGTACAAACTTATACCGGGGTTGAAAACTTTGACGATATTGCAGATAAACTAAAATCGGAGGTGAATCAACACGTCAATGATGCCGAAACTGTTTTTTGTTTTTCCGATGCTTTATGGTCATTTAAGGATTTGTTTATCAATAGTTTGTACGATGTTTTTGGGCCATTTGTTAACTATTTAGGAGGTGGTGCCGGGAATTTGCAATTTAAATCTAAGCCTTGTTTATTTTCAAATAATGGTGTGGTTTTAAATGGTGCTGTAATTGGTGTGGCTAAAATGGAATCGGCTATAGGCGTTGCACACGGATGGACGTCAATTAGTGAAGGAATTAAGGTCACAGAGGCACATGAAAATATGGTGAAGCGTTTGAATGACGAGATAGCGTTTGATGTGTATAAACAAGAGATACAGAGGCATAAAGGTATTGAGATTACAGAAGATGCTTTTTTTGACGTTGCCAAGTCCTATCCTTTTGGTATGGTTAAACTCGATTCGGAAATGATTATTCGCGACCCTATTTCCTCCGTCCATGGTGAATTGCAAATTGTTGATAAAGTCCCAGAGGGTATATATGTGCGCATTATGTATGGCGATATTGAATCGCTATTGGAACAAGGCTCGCAAAAAGCGTTACAGAGTGTGCTAGAGGCGACCAAAGACAATCATCAAAAGTTTTGTATAGATTGCATTTCTCGTGTGTTGTACATGCAAGATGATTTTTTTAAAGAATTGGATATCATTAATACAAACTCCAATGCGTTTGGAATTTTGAGTTTGGGAGAGTTTGCCAACCCAAATAAAACACGTTTGCAAATTTTTAATAAAACCTGTGTTATCGCAGTATGGAAAATTACAAATTAGATTTTCAAGCATTATTCGAGGTCTCACTAAATCAAAGCATCCATATAGGAGATAAAATTGACCTGTCTTCAGTGTTGCAACTGTATGCCGATAAGCTCTCGTGTTTAGCAGCAGCCGTCATAGTTGATGATGCATTTCAATATTGTTATCCCCAAAATGCGTATGCACACGTGTCATGGAAGGCTTCTTGGGATCGGCTTTTGCACACGCTATCAGATAGAGAGCCTGGTGAAATCATCATCTCAAATGATTATTTTTATTACTTTCCTTTACTTGATAATGCTTGGTTGATTCTTGCGCGCCGAAAGCCTTTTGAGAAAATAATTTTCTTGGAAGTGCATAAAATTGTTGAGCAGCTTAGTGAATTTCTCAATTTTAAAAACGAAGAAAACCGCTTGAAACTTCTTGAGCTGTTATTTGACAATTCTAGTGATGCGGTCCAAATAGCCAGAGAAAATGGAGATTTTTTCTATATTAATGAGGTGGCTGCCGAACGTTTGGGGTTTCCAAAAGATGAATGTCAAAACTACAATGTTAAACAAATAGATGCACTATTTAAAGAAGAAGGTTCGTGGCAGGCGCATTTTTCTCAAGTCGAGGAGAAGGGGGAATTGATCATGGAAGGCATCAACTTCAATGTGAAAACACAACGTTCTTTTCCGGTCGAGGTAACGGCCAGTGTTGTTGATATACAAGGTGAGCGTTTCTTACTGGTAAATTCAAGGGATATATCGGATCGGATTAATCAGGAGAAACAACTTTTAAAATACAATCAAAAACTCGAGAGTATTCTCAATGAGATGACGGATATGGTGTATTCTATAAAAGTACCAGAGTTGGAAGTTAATTTTGTTACGCCATCCATTGAATACATATTTGAAATTAAACAAAAAGCCTGGGAAGATGATTTCACGCAATGGAAAGAGGTACTTCACCCGGATGATGAATGGGTGAAACGCGAAATATATTCCAGTCTTGAAGAGGATGGCTATTTCGACGTAACACATAGGATAATAACTCCAAGAGGCAAGCTAAAGTGGATTCGCAATAAAGGAAAGTTTATACACAATCATGCTGGTCAGGCGGAACGGCTGGACGGTGTTGTAGTAGATCGAACCAGCGAGATAGTTGCCCAAGAATCACTAGAACAAGAAGTATTATTACAAGATACTTTGGTGAAAATTGCATCTACTTATATCAATTTAGAACCTGAAAACCTCGATTCAACTGTAAATGACTCGTTGGAGCAAATGGGGAATTTTGTCGGTGCTGATAGAGCGTATATTTTTGTTTACGATTTTGACAATGAGACTACATCTAACACCTATGAATGGTGTGCTGATGGCATTGAGCCAGAAATAGAAAACCTGCAAGAGCTTCCAATATCGTACTTCCCTCAATGGGTGGAAAAGCATAAAAATGGAGAGACTTTCTACATTGAAGATGTATCATTGCTCAATGCGCCAGATGAGGAAGGTTTACGCAGCATTCTCGAGCCACAAGGAATAAAGAGTTTGATCGCTATTCCAATGTTAGACGGCACAGAGCTTTTGGGTTTTGTGGGCTTTGATTCGGTACATCAGGTGCATTTATACAGCTCTAAGGAACAAAAACTTCTAGAGCTTTTTGGCCAAATGCTTGTAAACATCCGAAACCGTCAGATTTGGGAAAAACAAATCATCATACAAGAAGAGAAGTTTAGAAACATCTTAAAAAACATCAATTTGGGATTGGTTGAGATTAATCTCAACAATGAGATTGAGTACGCCAACGATAGCTTCTTGTCTATGTCTGGTTTCACACTAAATGAAGTAAAAGGAAAGGATATCAATCAATTGTTTCCCTATCAGAAAATCAACCCCATCTTAACTACAAACGATTCAGATAAACAACATTTGGTGAGTGAGGTCTATGAGTTAGAGATAACCGATAAAAGTGGTGTTGAAAAAACGTGGTTTGTAAGCAGGGCACCCAATTACAATGACAAAGGACAGCTTACGGGAAGAATTGGGGTGTATTTGGATATTACCGCGCAGAAGGTTTTAGAAAAAGAATTAGTAAAAGCTAAATCCTTTGCTGAGGCAGCGGCAAATGCAAAGGAGTTGTTTTTAGCTAATATGAGTCACGAAATCCGAACACCGTTAAATGTCATCATTGGCATGGTTCGTCAACTCTCAAAAGAAGACCTCACTTCTGATCAGCAATTTTTTGTAAAACAGTCGGAAACCTCTGCTAGGCACTTACTTACCATTCTCAATAACATTTTAGATTTAGCCAAGATTGAATCGGGTGAATTGCAATTGTCAAACAGTGATTTTAGTCCAAGCTCATTGGTTTATAATGTTCAGTCCATCATGCATTCGCAAGCCAAAGAGAAAAATCTAGTCTTTTCTTTAAATGTAGATCCTAGACTGAAACCGGCATTGATAGGCGATGAAACACGTTTGCGTCAGGTGCTCATCAATCTTGTTGGTAATGCCATTAAATTTACCAATGAAGGCTCTATTAATATCGGTGTAGAGGTAGTTGATGAAACAGATGATAATCAGGTTTTGCGATTTGAAGTTAGAGATACAGGTATTGGAATGTCCGATGCTTTTTTGAAACGAATATTTAATAAGTTTAGCCAAGAAGAGAACGCAGCTAATCGAACATATTCCGGTACAGGATTGGGTATGGCCATTTCTCGAGATATCTTAGAACTTATGGGAAGCGAATTGGACGTTGAGAGCAAAAAAAATAAGGGATCTACGTTCTCGTTTACCACATCATTCAAAATAGGAAGCACAGATAACCTAACAAATATGAGTCGTAAAGTAAATCCCAACACTTACAAAGGTAGAAAAACGCTATTGGTAGAAGATAACGAAATGAACCGCTTTATTGCTATTCAAAGCTTAGATTATTTAGGCTTTGATGTTATAGAGGCTGAAAATGGGAAAATAGCCGTGGAACTTCTCTCAAATGGTGAGACGTTTGACTTGATATTGATGGATATACAGATGCCGCTTATGGACGGCGTAGAGGCTACTAAAGTAATACGTGAGCAGCTAAACATCGATATTCCTATTATTGCTCTAACGGCCAACGCATTTAAACACGACATAGAGAAGTACTTTAATGCGGGAATGAACGACTATGTTACCAAGCCCTATGATGAAGGTGAGTTTTTTCGAAAAATTGACCACGTGCTTAGCTTGGTCGATCAAGATATTGTATTAGATAATCTTAAGAATAAATCTGTTAACAATGAGTCTACTGAAACTGAAGTCCTCTATGATTTGAGCAACTTAGAGAAAATGAGTAAAGGCGATCAAGCTTTTGTCAATAAGATGATAACCATATTTATAGATCTAGCAAATGAATGTAGTCAAAACGTTTTTGATGGTTTTACAGCCAAAAACTTCGATGCGATGAAGGCAGCAGCGCATAAAGTGAAGCCGAGTATAGATCTCATGGGGATAACTGAATTGAAACATGTGGTGCGTGACATTGAGACCTTTGACGCCTCTTCTGATGATGTGCTTCAACTTAAGGATAAGGTAGAGCGTTTTCAGTCGACACTAGAAAGTGTTAATACCCAACTAAAAGAGGTTTTAGAGAAATAAAGTGTTTAAGCACAGTGTTCGTTCAGTAACGTGCTTATGGACGGTTTTCCAAAATACGGAAAAAAGTGATTGGCATCTTTATGTTAACTATTTGAAATTCAGTTATTAATGTTTTAGGCACAAGCTTGGTAAATGGGTTGAGACACAATAATCTCAATCCGTTTTCCAATGAGAAAGTATTTAACATTACTATTATTTACAGCTGTCATGTTGCAGTTGAGTGGCCAAAGTGAACCTTCAACCTATTTTAATATTTTTGTTCCACCCAATAATGAGCCCATTCAAAGAAATGTTGCTCTAATTGTTACGGCTACTTCCGACAGCACTTTTTTCAGCATTACCGACGACGATATGGACGGTGATGATGACGATTCCGTTTCTGGAATGCTTATGGCTGGTCAATCATACATTCTGTATATCAAAGACAATGGGATCAATGATGACGCGAGGTATGCGTCTGGTGGCGTACGGAGCAGTAATGGGGATTATTACATAATCAATGCAAATAAACTTGTGTATGCGTCAATGTCAACCGATAGCGACTGGCAGCACGATTTTGTTCCCTCGGTAAATAAGAAATCTGTTGGCAATAAATTTTATTTGTATTCTCCTCGTACGCCCGGGTCACCTCGAGATATCAATGTGTTTGCTTTTGAAAATAATACCACCGTCACTGTGTATAAAATTTCAACAGTTCCAACAACCCAAACAGGCTACACCAATATTGATCTTTTAAATAAGCAGGTGATCATTCAAAAAACCATTAACCCCGGAGAGGATCTTATCTATTTCAATACCGAGGGTAGGGATGTTATGGAAAACGGGGCGACCTACTTAATTGAATCTAATAAAGATGTGAGCGTGATGTACGGTGCTTTGTGGGGCAATGCACGTGATGGCGGCGCCTATGTGCCTTCATCAAACGGAAGTGGTTCCGGTGAGCTCTTTTACTTTACCGTTCCGTACCAAGTTGCAGGTGAGCAGGAAATCCGCATTGTTTCTTGGGATGATAACAATCAGGTGGATTTATCCGTATATAACAATGGAAACTGGGATAATGTTAGCTCTTGGAACCTAGACGAAATGGAGCCGGGTGATTGGGTAGGTCGTCAGAATGGAAATGCGACCCACGCAGCCGTTTTTCGCGTAACCTGTACGCCAAACAAGCGTGTTTCTGTAATGGAGGCAAACTGGATGGAAACGGGCTCAACTCATACTTCCGATATGTCAACCATGTTGTCGTCAGAATACGGTACGTCTTCAGGTATACGCTTTTTAGCTTATATGCTCCCCCCGAGTCGTCAGAATAATATCGTCAACCCATTTACCAATCAGACGTTTCAAGGAAGCATTACACATTTCTATCTTTTTGCCGGAAATAAAAATACCACGGTTACCGTAAAAGATGCAAAAACGAATGGTCAGATTCTTTCTAAAACCTACAATATTCAAGCAGGAAGATATTCTGATGCTTTCTTTACAACGAGCGAATGGCATAGTATATACAATGGAAATGGAGATCCCAATAGTGGAACCGATAGACCATACGTAGTCATCGAAGCTACCGAGAATATCGCGGTTTTGTCGACTAACTTTAACGACAACTGGATGAACTATTTTGGCTCATCTCTTCCACAGAGCTTTGTGCAAACGGGTAGTGTAAGTCAGTCAGAATCCAATCCGGGAGAAGAGGTTACTCTAAACTCAGAAATCGTTTTAAATTCCAATCAAAATCTTGAAAATACTGAAATAGAAGTTCGTATTGGATCAGGTTTGATTCCTACATCTTCAACATTGAAAAACAACGGCAATACAGTAAGTAATGGCGTAATTACTCAGGATACGAGTGGGGCTAAGGCGGCCTTCCCTTCAGTAGGTACCGTTTCTCCAAATGATTATTACGAAGTTGAAACTAAAGTAATCGTCTCTCCCGTGGATAATCAAGGTAAGCCTATCCCTGATGGTACCGTAATCGGTGTAGAAACTGTTGTTTCCGGAACAATCGACAACGAATTTCAGCAGTCAATCAACAGCAAGGGAATTAAAAATAATTCCTCTAACATGCAAAACCTCACTTATTCCATGTGTGAACTTGGCGTGATTGCCGAAAGCGTAAACGACAGCTGGAATGCCGCTTGGGTAGATTACGACGGCGATGGTTGGGAAGACCTCTTTGTTGCTACCAAGAATAAATCGCAAAAAAATGAGCTTTACAAAAACAATGGTGACGGAAGCTTTACCCGCATCGTCAATCATCCATTGGTAAACCAAAAAGCGAATACTGTCGCATCCGTATGGGCGGACATCAATAACAATGGTCGACTTGATGTGCTTCTCGTAAACGCGACTCAAGACAAAAGCAATTTGCTTTTAAATCAAGGCCAAGGAAACTTCAGCGTTCTCAATCGCTCAGGAATAGACATTCACCCTCAGTATTTCCACGGTGCAGCCTTTGCCGACTTCAACAACGATGGCTATGTAGATTTGATCATCACCAACTTCTTTGAAACGCGTTTTCACCAATTGTACAAAAACAATGGAGATAACACCTTTACCTTAGTCACTAATACGCCAGTATCTACCGTAAGCGAGCGTGCTATGGCTCCCATTCTTGGCGATTTTGACAATGATGGATTGGTTGATATTTTTATCCCTAACGGAAATAATAAAGCAAATTCGCTCTTCAGAAACATTGGCAACTTCCAATTTGAGAAGGTAAACGATTCAATTTTAGACAATGACAAGAAAAACAGTGTTGGTGCTGCCTGGGGAGACTTTAATAACGATGGTTACCTTGACTTGATCGTACTCAACGCCTCAAATCAACAAAACGATTTGTACATTAATAATGGCGATCGCTCTTTCCAGAAAGTGGAAAACAGTCCGGTAGTGCTAGACGGAGGTGATAGCCACGGAGCAGTATGGGTAGATGTGAATAACAATGGTTGGTTGGATCTTTATGTAACAAACGACCAAGGTGCATCATACCTGTACATCAATGATCAGAATGGTAACTTTACGAGAAAAGTCGGCGAACTTGTAGGAGGAAATATTGGAAATACTTACGGAGTTTCTATGGCCGATTACAACAAAGACGGGTATATGGATCTGGCAGTTTCTACGCACACCAATGGAAATAACTTCCTATTCTGTCACAATACCGATACAGCTAATTGGATTGGCTTCCAGCTTCAAGGCGAGTTTTCTAACCGAATGGCACTTGGAGCGCGTGTGGGAATCAAATCCAATGGTGTGTGGCAGTGGAGACAAAATCTTCCCGTTAATGGGTTTGGAGGACAAAACTCACGATTGATTCACTTTGGACTTGGAGAATCAGGCATGCCGGATTCGATAGTCGTTATATGGCCCTCGGGAATTACCCAATTGATAAGCCATAGTCATATTAATCAGTATAATATGGTATTGGAGATTGCCGGGAATGTGGTGCACGCTAACGTGTTTCACGATGAAAATGGCAATGGGATTAAAGATAGTGGAGAAGTATACGTGCCGAATGTTCGTTTTTCTGTAAATGAATCACTTCGTGTGAGCTCCGATGAAAATGGGGTATTTAGCTTTAGAACAGCTGAAAATGATATTGTCTTTGGCATAACCCAGCCACACTGGGGTCTGGATACCGCTTATAAAATGCATACTGTCAACTTGTTAAGTGATACTACGTTTGTGAACTTGCCTTTGCAAGCACTGGTCGTAGGTTATGACCTCAACCTTAACGTGTCAACCACGGCTTGGAGAAGAGGATTTACAAACGAAACTACAGTACAAGTACAAAATCTGGGTACGATTAGAGCCGAGAATGCAAGCGTTCAATTGGAGTATCCACAAGAGGGTTACTTGAAATCATCAAGCATTCCTGCTGTTAATCCTTCACCAAAGGTATACGAATGGAGTATTGGAAAAATTAATCCAGGTGAAATCATTTCCATTCTTATCACTGATAGTATTGGACTGGATGCCACTACAGGTGAAACGTTAGATTTTAAAGGTGTTACGTTCTCGTCTGAGAATGCCGACTTAGATACAAACAACAATCGCGTAAATGACCAAATAGAGGTGGTTGGAGCGATTGACCCGAATGATATTTTGGTAAGTCCACGCGGCGACGGTTCACAAGGTTTTATAGACAAAAATCAATGGTTGACCTATACTGTTCGCTTTGAAAATGTAGGGACGTTTAAAGCCACTTATGTCTTTCTTGAAAACCAAATACCATCCAACTTGGATCTGAACACCTTTGAAATCATTTCGTCTAGCCACGATTTTACCTACAAACTAAGCAGCGATGGTTTTTTACGCGTTTCCTACATACATATCGATCTGCCTGCTGCTATCGATGATTCTATTGGTGCACACGGATATTTTACGTATAAGGTACGCCCGGTAAATGGTATTTCCGAGGGCGCAAGAATTGAAAATAATGCGCTGATCTTCTTTGATTTTGAAGACCCAATTAAAACCAATACGGTTAGAAATACCATTAAAAACGATGGAAGGAATAAGGTGAAGTCGTTGACTCTATATCCCAATCCTGCAAACAATTACGTGAATATTGCTATTGATATGAACCATTACAGCATGACAGAGCCTCAAGTCATTGAAAAATGGAGTGTCGTTGACTATACAGGAAAACTAGTTATGAGTGGTGAAGGTGAGCTTAGGCCGAGTATTAAACTTGATGTTAGTCGATTAAAGTACGGGGTCTATGTAGTATGGGTTTTTGATGAAAATGGTCAAGCCTATACAGGAAAGCTGGTGAAATAATACATGTAAAAGGATTAAAAAATGTAAGAGGTCGCTGTATACATGCAGCGACCTTTTTCTTTTCCTAAAATTGGAAATGTGTTGAAGTATGGAATAATTTGATTTTTGGCACATGGTTAATAATCTGATTTACAGACGTTTTTTTAGTTGGCATGTCGTTGGGTTATTAGTGGGAAAACAACTCAATTTAAAACATTATGAAAGCAGATGCCCCAAAGATTTTCCTAGTTGACGACAATGCGTTTCACCTGGAGCTTGTTGCCAAAACCTTAAATGACAATGGTATTTCCAACATCACAACTTTTTTAAACGGTTTTGATGCTCTCGAAAATCTTCATTTACATCCTGATATCATTTTTCTTGACCACGATATGGGGAGCATTAGTGGCTTTGAAACACTTCGAAAAATCAAACGTCAAAATCCAAACATCTTTGTGGTTATGGTTTCAGGACAGGAAACAATCAGTACAGCTGTGGAGTCACTGAAGTTTGGAGCCATTGACTATATCCAAAAAAATGAAGAGATGTCAGATAAAATTGTTGAGGTATTGCAAAAAATTGAAAATGTAAAAGCAATGCTGAAGAAAAATAAGCCATCTATTTTAAAGTCGCTTTTCACGTTTTTGTGATTTAGTTTTTTTCGCATCTCCTACAGACTCAATCTTAATACTTAAGCCATGCAACTCCTTCCTAAATACAGCTTTGCGATCCTAATTTTATTAGGCGTGCTTAATCTTACTTCTTGTAAAACGACGAATTTGTTTGTTGATAAGAAGGCAGATAACAGCGTAGAAGCACTCGATAGTGTGTTTTTACCAAACAGCTCGTACGAGTATCACATTAGAAAAGACGACAAAGTTACCATAAGTGTTTGGGGTCAAGATGAATTAAGTGTTGGTTCATCATACGGAATTTACAATTCCAATGAGGTTTATGGGAAATGGCTAATGGTTGACGTGAATGGAAACATTGAGATTCCTAAAATCGGAACTTTTCACGTTGAAAACATGACCATCGTCCAGCTAAAAGATACACTAAGAGATTTATTTAAAACTTGGGTTAAAAACCCCATTGTTGACATTAAAATTCTCAATAGAGAAATTACAGTTTTGGGTGAAGTAAGAGATCCTCAAGTAATAAACGTTGATAAGGAGCGAAACCATCTGTTGGAAGTGATTGCCAGATGTAAAGGATTGGAGTTTTACGCAAATGCAAAAAAAATTAAAGTATTGCGTCAAGTAGGAGAAGACGTATATGTTGCAAACATTGATTTAACCCATTCCGGCAATGAAACATTGCGGAATATTCCTCTTTATCCGGGGGATGTCGTAATTGTTCCGTCCAAAAAGTTTAAGGAGTTTGACCGTCGGGTATCTACCATCATTCCCTTTAGCACCACGCTAACCGCAGCTGCTATTTTCATGGGTGCGTTTTAAAGTAAGGAGATAAACATGACCGCAAAACATACCAGCAATTACAAGATTGTCATTCGCTATATTAGCAGCACCTTTGACAACTTTAGCATAATCCCTCAAAACATGAGCGAATCGCTTAACTTTATCAAGCCTTACCTACGTGGGTGGCCATTGATTATCATAGCAATGGTGGGGGCTTACTTAATTGCGAGTAAGTACCTTACATACGTTACACCAATATATGAGAGTACAGCTAAGCTTCATATTGCCAACATTGATGAAGGTGTGCCTGCGGCTAATTTGTTTAAAGACCTCGATGTTTTTGTTAGTTCGCAAAAAATCAATTCGGAGATTGAAATTTTACTCTCACACGCAATCATTGAGAAAGCGTTACAGAAAGTGGAATTTGGCGTGCAAATTTTTCGCGAGGGAAACATCAAAAAAACAGAACTCTATTACGATAGTCCGTTTTTAGTAGAGCCCATCAATTGGAATCATAAGCAATACGATCATGTCTATACGTTTGATATTCACGAAGACCTTAAATTTAGCGTGGTGTCTCAGTCGGGCACAGTAGTAGAGGGCACACTGGGTGATACGATACTTTTAGATAATTCACTGGTGACGTTTCATGCCAATACCGAATTGCTTGAAAGACGAGAAGACCTGCACGTAACCGATCGATACAATTTTTCCGTATTGAGTAGAGAAAAGCAAATACAAGATGTAATTGGTAAATTAGATGTTATTGCGGTAGAAAAAGATGTGCCGGTTATTCGCATCAGTTACCGTTCTTCTAATCCGTTGAAAGCTTCAGAGTTCCCCAATGTTTTAGCTGAAACTTATATTGAAGACTACATTGAAAATAAGTTTCAGGTTGCCGACGCAACAGTGAACTTCCTGAACGAACGAATTGATGAAGTAAGCCGAAAGCTGACCGAATCTGAACTTAGCATCTTAGAATATCGAGACAAGCAATCCATAACAAATATTCGTCAGGAAACAGAAACCGAATTGCGCAAAATTTCCCAATTAAAAATTCAGCAAACCAACCTTAAGATGAGCTTGGAAGCCATTCGCGAGCTTGAGCAGTACATCGAACAGGGAAAGGATAATTTCTTGGAATTGGCTCCCAACTTTGAAGCGTTTACCGATTTGCTTTCAACGGAAATCATCAAGAATAT
>SKIJ01000139.1 GCA_007116495.1 Cryomorphaceae bacterium
GCAAAGAAGAACTGGTTGAGGTTTATGGCCGTTTGTTTGCGCAGTCCCCCAATCTTCGCAGCGACGTGATATCGCGCACGGTTATTGGCAATAAAGTGATGGATTATGAAGTAATCACCGGTAGGAACAAGCAGAGCGAACCGATGTACTTAGTCGCCATCTATGAGGTGGAACAGGGTAAAATAAGACGTTGTTATTTCGTAAGGAAATAAAAAAGAGGTGCCCGAAGCACCTCTTTTTATTAATCACGTTTTATTCTTTTACTAGAAGAATACGCTGAAACCAAGGCGTGGTGATATTAAGTCAGCGCCAAAATTAATGGTATTAGTTGAAGCACTATTGTCACCTATAGAAACAACTTGGCTGGAAAATCCAATCAAGCCTACACTAAAATCTAAAGCGATTCTATCTGTAAAGAAGTATGCAAATCCAGGTGCAAGCTCAAAGCTATAAGTATTGGCGCTTACATTATCATCAGGTGAAGAGAACACCCCGCTTAAACCCGCTTGTCCAAAGAACGAAAAATTATCTGTATAAGGGATGTAGTAGCGGGCAAAAGCGCCGATTCCAAAAGCATCACTTGACATGTCGTCCATGCCAAAATCATCACTAAAACCTACTGATCCTGATCCGTAGGCCAAAGAAAGACCAACCACAAAATTGTCTTGAACGAAGTAACCACCGGCAAGGCTTATCCCGAAAGAACTGCTTGATGCATCATCGCCGGATGTGGAGGTAAAATTCAGTCCTCCCGTGGCTAAGATACTCCCTTCTTGAAGTTGAGCATTTGCAATCATTCCGCTTGTTAAAAACGCGGTAATCAATAATAACTTTTTCATGTTGTTTGAATTAAATTAATAATGATGCTAATGTAGTTAAATAATCCGCATCTTGATACACTAAAAAAAGATTTATCAAATCAAATATGTTAACATCCTAAAATATAGGCCGTTAACCAAACAATCAAGGGCTCCTTTTTGAAAAAAACACTGTGCGTATGAGAATCGACAGATCCAGCGCCAACGTCCAGTTTTCCACGTAGCGGACGTCAAAACGCACGCGTTCGTGGATGGTGTCATTGGAGGAAACATCTCCGTGAAGACCGTTCACTTGAGCGAGCCCCGTAATGCCGGGGCGAAGGGTTTGTCGCAGCATGAAATTCCGAACCACTTCCCGGTATTTATCGTTTTGCATCCACAAGTGAGGCCGAGGGCCTACGAGCGACATATCACCACGCAGTACATTCCAAAGTTGAGGCCATTCATCGATGTGGTGTTTGCGCATCCAGCGACCAAATGGCGTGATGCGATCGTCACCTTCTATGGCTTCGCGGGAGTCGGCATCGGGGTTGGTGCGCATGCTTCGGAATTTGTATATCGTAAACGATCGTTCGTCTTTTCCCGGTCGTGATTGTTTAAAAAATACAGAGCCACGGTCGTAACGCCTGATGCCTAACCACACCAATGGCAGCAGCCACCATGCACTGAGCAAAAGGATTAACGAGCTCAGCGCCACGTCGAAAACACGTTTTATCCACTGGTTGTGCCAATGACGGAGGGGCTCTTTTCGCAATCGCCCCATGAGTAATCCGTTGTTGAAGTGAAATTGCAGTTCGCGATTGATTTTTGGTTGTACAACGGGAAGAATGGTTAACGCAAAGGTGTATTTATCGGTCAGGGTCTGCCAATAAGCGACGTCTTCGGCGCTGTCTGTAGCCAACATCACTTCGTCTACGTCGTGGAGTGGTGCGTCATCTATGTTTCCGTCGGGCGGAACTGCTGCAGATTCAACGTTTGTGTAATAACCTAAGTATGTGTAGCCACTATGCGGATTCATCATAGCCTTTGCTTTGGCGATGGCCTCTCCGGACCCAACGAGAATGACTTTGGTTTTGGGCAGCCATTTTCGCGATAAGCCATTGGTAAACAAAATATACGCAATAATCTGTAGCACCAATAACAACCCGTAGAAGTAAATCAAAAAGAGTCGAGAGATGTAATAGCTCTGCAAACTCACAATGAAGAACGCCAACAGAACCAAATGAATCACCCAGCGTTGTGCAATGCTCGTTAACTGTTGGGAGCTATTGTGCTTTGACGTTTCACGAACGCGTTTGCTAAAGAGAGCCAGTACCAGCCACACCAAATGTAAAAAGATGGCGAGCTGGAGATAGTAATCGTAGTACAGGGGGTTTTCTTCTTGCAGTTCCGGATAACGGATGCTGAGGGCAGCCCAAAAAGCCAAGCCTACAGCCAACATTTCTAGAATTACCCGGAGACCAAAGACCAAACCACTGCGACGATCATTCATCGCTTACCCATTTTTTCCAACGTTCGCGCTGTTGTGGTGTTCCGGATTTATACAGCTCCGTTAAAAGCGTGGTCATACGCTCTGGATCTTTTTTGCGGAGTGTCACAATGTGTTTTTCGCTTTCATTGCGCAGTTGACGGTCGTAATGAGCGTAAGCACGGTAAAGACGGCGTATGTTTTTATCGCTCCACCATTCATACTCGGCAATGATGTCGAGTGCTTCCATTCGCCAATCTGCCATGTAGCGGTCTTCAAAGTAGTGTTCAATGTCGTTGCGTAAAGTGCCTTCATCACCCGGGTCGTATTGCTTGAGCATGGCTCTAAACCACACAAATCGGTATTTCCCCATATCAAAACCGGGTTTGGGCTTATTGGCTGTAAGGTTGAGCATGGCTTGTTGTGGTGTCCAAAACGGCAGCGCTTTTTCCAAGCAATAGGCGCGTACGGTTTCGTTTTCATCGCTTAGTCCGCGTTCGTACCAAGCCAACTGATTGGGCTGCGGCAACTTTGACACCGCTTGATAGGCGATGAGCCGGGTATTGTAAAACGGATCATTTATCCATTGAAACAATTCGTGTTCGGGAACAGTATCTTTCAGTGCCTCGCTAAACCAATACGCCCTAAGTTGACCAAACGGCTCACTACCGGCACGTTCAAAGGTCATCGGTGAACCTTCACTTTGCTCGTAAGCAAATCGACGGTCGATGGCGTAGGGGGCTTCATAGCTCTGGTTAATCCACCAGTCGTTGGGAAGCGACATCTTCCAGTGAACCAGCAAACGCCTCCGCGGATCAACAACGACAAAGCGTGGATTTCCTTTGATGTACACGGAGTCTACCGCCTGTTTTAGAACAAAGGTGTGTTTTTCAAAGGCGTTGCGGCGCGAATACACTTCATACGGGATATCAATGTTAAACAGCCTGGGGTTGTTTAGTTTGCTGCTGTCTTGAGAAAACACTAGCCAATAGCCCTTATCCGCTTTTTCTGCTTTTACGCTGAGGTGCGGTTCCCCGTCGCCGTAAATCCATTGGTTAAAAAAGGTATCTAAGCTTACACCCGATATGCGGTGCATGGCGTCTTTTAAGTTGTCGGATCGCGCATTGTCGTAAGCAAACCGTCGAAGGTAGTAGGCCATGCCTTGATTAAAATTGGCTTCGCCCACTTTATCCTCCAGCATGGTGAGCACCAACGCTCCTTTTGCGTAATGACGAGCAGATCCGGCACCTGAATGCGCAACGGGTAGATTGCTCATAAGGGTAGCGTATTTTACACCACTCGCATTGTTGTGTCGTTGATAGTCGTATTGGTCGGGCGATATGAACTCTTCCTCAACTTTAAGGTGAAAATAGGTGGCAAATGATTCTTGCAGCCAGTGATGTTGTGCACTCCATGCCGTTACTAAGTTGCCAAACCACTGATGTGCCATTTCGTGGGCGTTGATGAATGTGTAGTTGATGTTGTCTAAGTGAACGGAGTCGGTAAAAAAGACGTCTTTAAAAATGGTGGCAGTGGTGTTTTCCATAGCGCCGTAAATGAAATCGCGAATAGGAACCTGTTTGTAATTTGCCCAAGGGTACTTTGTTTGGGTTAGCGTTTCCAACCAGTCCATAATATCTTCCGTATAGCGGTACACCCACCGGCGGTTGTCGCGCCACTCCGGGTAGTAATAATGTCTCATGGGAACACCGGAGGCAGACGTAGAATCCTGGTACTCAAAATTGCCAATTCCCAACATGATCAAGTACGACGAGTGCGGTTTATTCTGTTGCCAATGCCATTGCTTTCGACCGTCTTTGATGATGCGCTCAGAAACCAGTTCTCCGTTTGAAACGACCTGATATGCTGAGTCAAAGCGAATGATGACCTCAGAGGTGAGCTTGTTGTTGAGCGCGTCGAAGTGGGGTATCCAATGCCGGTTGTCAATGCCTTGGCCTTGACTCCACACTTGACCGTGCAGAGGGTTATCTTCCCAGCCCGAAAAGTAAAGTCCTTTGCGCGGCCAGGCGTCGTAGGTGACGGATATTTGATGTACTTCGCCCCGTTGCCAAGGTCTCCGTGCCAATACAAATACACCGTTTTCGTGTCGGATCACTCCGAGCTTTCTTCCGTTTTGACGAACCTCTTTTACATCAATTCCGGGTGCATCAAGCCAGATGCTATCAACGCGTTCTCGTAAGGGGGAAAAGCGCAAATCGACACGTCCGCTCACCTGTTGTTTTAGGGGAAACACATCCAAATCAACTCGCAGATGGAGGTAGTTAACGGTGTGATCACGGGCGGGGCCACGTGGATCTTCGGGAAAGCAAACCAAATCTTGTGCGCTGAGGTGTAAACTGAATAACAAACAACATAAAAGAGGTGTGATGCGCATAAACATGATTTTTAAAAGAGACCGTGAATTTTTCCGTCTATTTGCTCAATAATGCTTCCTAAGTGCTCGCGATTTTCGGGAAAATGATTGTCGTCAACATTCACAATCAAGAGATTTCCCTTGTCGTAATCGCTTATCCACGCTTCGTAGCGCTCATTCAGGCGATTCAGGTAATCGAGCCGAATATTGGTTTCGTAGTCGCGCCCGCGTTTTTGGATCTGATTGACCAGCGTAGGGATGGAGGCGCGTAGGTATATCAACAAGTCCGGGGGCTGAAGAAATTCTTCCATCAATTGAAACAACTGCATGTAGTTGTCGTAATCACGACTCGGCATCAGCCCCATAGCGTGGAGGTTGGGGGCAAAAATATACGCGTCTTCGTAAATTGTACGGTCCTGAATCACGTCGTCTTTGCCGTTGCGTATGTCTATGATTTGACGAAAACGGCTGTTGAGAAAGTACACTTGTAGGTTGAACGACCAACGTTGCATCTCGTTGTAAAAGTCATCTAAGTAGGGGTTGTCATCGACGGATTCGTACTGAGCCTTCCATTTGTAGTGCTTAGAGAGCATTTGTGTAAGTGTGGTTTTTCCGGAGCCAATGTTACCCGCAACAGCAATATGCATTTGTATTGTATTTTTGAGGAAATTTTTATCGATTCATTATTTGAGGAGGTAAAAATACACACAGAATGATAAAGTTGAGAAACGAATATCTTATCACTGCAAACAACTGATGCTGTATTTCGTTTTCACAAAACACAATGACTGATTTACAATGAAGAAGGTTTTTACTTTTTTTACCCTTTTGCCGTTCCTTTTTGCCAATGCTCAAACGATGGATCCTCTTTCTGAAGATCAATTGCGCACCGAATTATTTAGGCATATTGATGCCGCACAAACCAAAGACTGGAACGACGTCAGGTTACTGTCTTCCCACGTCGACCATCGAGACCCAATTACCTACGCGTATTGGCAGCAGTATTACGACAATGTGCCGGTGTACAATGCCATCGCCACCACCGTATTTGACGGAACCGGAACTCTGCGCCACAATGCACATTCTTTCGTTGAAGGTCTTGAGCAATTGCCGGGCAACAGAGCGTTCACAAAATCGCACCGTGCTGCTTTAAACGCCGCTCAGGCTTTGGTATCTTGGGGTGAAAGCAGCATGCGCATAGAACGTACCGAACAACGTGGCGACACCACAGTGCTGTATATGAACGGTGAATACAACATTGATTTTCCCGTGGAAATCTACCCGGTATTTGTTTATACCGAAAATCAGCGCTTAGAAAGCGCGTGGAATGTGAGTCTTCCGCCAACATCTACACCCGACTGGTGGCAAATTCGCTTAAGCGACGACGATTTATCCATGCTGGAAAAGAACAATTGGACAACCACGTGTAACCACGCCCATAGAGAAGGTGTAGAACCCCATTACAACTGGGAACATGCTTTGGAACTTGAGGAAGGCAACGAATTAGAAAGCGATTCATCTTCGGGATACTACGTGTTTCGCTTTCCCGTAGAATCACCCGCTCACGGTGCGCAATCCATGGCCATAGAACCATGGGATTCTCTGGCGTCGCCGGCGGGCTGGCACTCGTTCAGATTGAATAATCCAAATTTTTACTCCATTACCCGGGGAAACAACGTGTACGCATATGAAGACGCCAACAACACCAATTCGCCGGGATACTCTCCCGACGGCGGAGCAAATATGTCGTTTGTGTTTCCATTCAACCCCAATCAAAGTGTACTGCCCAATCGCGACATCAATATCACGCAGCTGTTTTACGCCAACAACAAAGCCCACGATTTACTCTATCACGTAGGTTTTACCGAAGATGCGGGTAACTTTCAGTTTAGAAACTTTGGGCGTGGTGGACAACAAAACGACCCGGTTATTGCCGAAGCCATGGACGGTGGAGGGGTGAATAACGCCAACTTCCTCACACCACCCGACGGAATGAGTGGACGAATGCAGATGTATCCTTGGACCCAATTCAGCAACACTGAGCTCCTCACCATTCATTTTCCAAATGCCATAGCCGGTGGTTACAATGCTGTAGATGCCACCTTCACACCTCCTGCAGCTGATAGCATGGCGGTGGGCGAAATTGTTCTCATCAATGACAGCTCGGCAAACCCCACGGAAGGGTGTACCCAAACAACCCAGGATTTAACCGGAAAAATTGTATTCATCGATCGTGGTGGGTGTACGTTCGCTGAAAAAATAACCTTCGCGCAGAACGCCGGAGCCATTGGTGTAATCATCGCAAATAATCAAAACAACGCCCCGTTTGCCATGGGCGGTAACCCTGCTACAACCATCGACATTCCCGCCGTGATGATTTCACGTGTCAACGGAAATTTCATCCGGCAAGCCTTTGGTAACGATAGTGTTCACGGTGAAATAAGCGATACCATCGGATCGTTGTTTTTTGACAGTTCACTCGATAACGGGGTCGTTCTCCACGAATACGGCCACGGTGTTTCCATTCGTCTTACCGGTGGTGCCTTTCAGTCGGGATGCCTCGCTAACGATGAGCAGGCGGGTGAAGGTTGGAGCGACTTTTTCGGTTTGGCATACCTTACCGAAGCCAATCAGCAGGCGGCAAACCGTCGAGGCATCGGTACATTCCTCATAGGGCAGCCCAATACCGGTCGTGGCATTCGCGTACAACCTTACAGCACCTCATTTGCGCAAAACAACCTTACATATAACAACATCCGCACATTGAGCATTCCTCACGGTGTGGGAACGGTTTGGGCGGCTATGATTTGGGATTTGTACTGGGCGTTGGTAGACGAACACGGATTTAATGCCAATATGTATGAGTCTACCGGAGGAAACAACATTGCCATGCAATTGGTTATGGATGGCTTGAAGTACCAAGTGTGTAGTCCGGGATTCGTGGATAGTCGCGATGCCATATTGATGGCGGATTCCATTCGCTACAACGGTGAACATCAATGTTTGATATGGGACGTATTTGCTCGTCGTGGACTAGGTGTGTCGGCCGATCAAGGGTCGTCCACCAGCCGCAGTGACGGTACGCAAGCGTTTGATACCCCAGAATTCTGTGAATTTATTTCTACCCGCACATTCGACGAAGACGGCGCCAATCCTCGTGTTTATCCAAACCCCTCAGAAGGGATTGTAACCATTGACTTTGCGCTATGGGAAGGCGAAATGACCATTGACGTTACGGCACTCGACGGTCGTGTGGTGAAGCATTGGGATGAACACATTTTGCCCAATTCGCGTGCTGATTTGGATTTACGTGACTTACCTTCAGGTATGTACGTACTTACTGTTCGCGGTGGTAACGGAAAAACGCACACGGAGAAAATCATTATTCGGTAAACATCTGCCATGCATCGGCTCTTCCTCTTTCTGTTATTCCCAATGTCGCTCATCGCTCAATGGGAAGGCGTTGTTGAGGTTGAAGCCAAGCGCTTTGGACAGTCCGCTCTTCATCGTTCGGGTGTTTATGACGCAATAAAGAGTCGATTCCACATTCACTATCACCGGTTGGAACTCGATTTAAATCCGGGAGAGCAATACATAACAGGTCGGGTACTTACCGCTTTTGAAATGAGGCGTGGTAGCAATGCATTGGCCTTTGATCTCGATAACAATCTGCGCGTTGATTCTGCGTGGCGTGCATCTGACGGAGCGTTGCTCACTGTGGAGCAGGGTCGGTACGACATGGTCATACATTGGCCGGATACGCTGCTGCCCCACGACAACGATTCCGTTTGGATTGCTTGGCAAGGCGTGCCGCCCCAAAGTTTAGGGTTTGGAGGGTTCAACGGAGAGTTTCACCGAGGAAACCCCGTTTTATGGACCCTCTCTCAGCCCTACGACAGTCCGCTTTGGTGGCCCGGAAAGTCGGATTTACGCAACAAAATAGATTCGTTGGATGTGGTTGTGTTTATCCCCGACGGTATCCAAAGCGCTGCGCCCGGATTGCTCGTAGAAGACGACCTCGACAGCAATAACCGCCGTCGTCAACGGTGGAAACACAGGTATCCTATTGCCAATTACCTCATTTCCGTAACGCTTGCTGAGTACATGGAAATTCAAGACAGCGTTGCGCTCAGCAACGGACACATGTTGTTTTTGCAGCACTATATTTATCCGGCCGACAGCATTGAGCACAGTATAGACGTAAGGGCCACCAATCCCCTGATGCAGCTCTACGATAGCTTGTTTGGCACCTATCCCTATTACAAAGAAAAGTACGGTCACGCTCGATTTCCGCGAGGAGGAGGGATGGAGCACCAAACCATGAGTTCAATGGGCAGTTTTGTGCCCGATCTCATAGCGCATGAGCTTGCACATCAGTGGTTTGGAAATTACGTTACCTGTGCCCGTTGGCAAGACCTCTGGCTCAATGAGGGATTTGCAACATACCTAACCGGTTTGCGCTACAAGTATTTCGAAAGCGATGAGGAATGGCAAAATTATAAGCAGCGTGCTTTAGCCCGTATTGTAAATCGACCTGATGGGTCTGTGTTTGCCTATCCGGAAGACACCGTAGATGTTGCCAAATTATTTGATTTAAGGCTTCGCTACGAAAAGGCCGGATATGTATTGTACATGTTGAACAACATGTTGGGGGAAACAACATTTTTACGGGGTGTTCGAGCATATTTACAGCAGTATGGCCACGGTTTTGCTAAAACAGACGAGTTTCGCATAATCATGGAGACGGAAAGCAACCGCGATCTGATACCGTTTTTTGATCAGTGGATATACGGCGAAGGTCACCCATCGTTTACCCTAATATGGAACAAACCCCACCCCGATAGTTTGCACTTGGAGCTGCATCAAGTCTCTACCTCTAACGTTATGTTTACCTTTCCGCTTCCAATACGCATTACCGATAATAACGGGAAGCAAACAGATATAGCGATTGATATTCTCCAAAAAAAAGAATCCACAACCATCTACTATACCGAGAGCGTGTCGGCCATTGAGATTGACCCAAGGCACCATTTCATTACTCAGTCGAATAAAATTTACACCAAAGACGAATACCAAAGTATGATAGGTGGACTTACATTGTATCCCAATCCTTCATCCGGTAGTGTTACATTGCGCGGCGCATCATTTGGCTTGGGTAATCTTACCTTAAGAGCTGTTGACGCCACGGGGAGGGTTGTTATTGAGCGTTTTATAGACGGGTCGTTAGGTGTTTGGGAAACAATGTTGTTTGAAAAACCGGGCACGTACATCGTTGAATTGTGGTCTGATCAACCCGTTTACCGAGAAAAAGTGATTATCCAGCCCAGTTAGATGTGTTAAATAATGTTGATCTAATTCGGTTAGATGGGCGAAAAAAAGATTATGTGTTACTTTTGACGCCAAATAATTAGCACTATGCGCAATCGTTATATTGATCTTATCGAGCAAACATTTGATTGGCCTCAAGAGGAGTTTACTTTAGAAGAGAATGAACTTCTGTGGAACGAGATTAATCTTATGGACATCATCAAGCAGTACGGAACTCCATTGAAGTTGACCTATCTCCCAAAGATTTCATCACAGATACAGCGCGCACGAACCATGTTTAACGTGGCCATGGCAAAAGTTGACTATAAAGGTAAATATCACTATTGTTACTGTACCAAGAGTTCACATTTTCAGTTTGTTATCGAAGAGGCGCTTAAAAACAACATCCACATCGAGACTAGTTCTGCATTCGATATCAATATTGTAGAATCTATGGCGGAAGAGGGTAAGATTACCCCCAAAAATTACATCATTTGCAACGGTTACAAACGGCCACAGTACATTGAAAACATTGGGCGGCTCATCAACAATGGGTACACCAATGTTATTCCGGTTGTTGACAATAAAGCGGAATTGCGCAAGTATGAAGGACTCACTAAGCACCCCATAAAAATTGGAATTCGCATTGCCTCGGAAGAAGAGCCCAAGTTTGAATTTTACACCAGCCGGTTGGGGATTGGGTATAAAGACATCATTCCGTTTTATCGTGAGCAAATAGAGGGCAACCCAAATTTTGAACTCAAAATGCTGCATTTTTTCATCAATACGGGCATCCGCGACAATGCATACTATTGGAGTGAGTTGCTAAAATGTGTGAACGTGTACGTTGAGTTAAAAAAAATATGTCCAAGTTTAGATTCCCTAAACATCGGAGGTGGATTCCCCATCAAAAACTCCTTGAGTTACGACTACGATTACGACTACATGGCTGAGGAAATTATTGCGCAAATCAAGCAAACGTGTAAGGCGGCTAATGTAAATGAACCGCATATATTTACGGAGTTTGGCTCGTACACCGTGGGCGAAAGTGGCGCGACATTGTTTTCCATTATCGGACAAAAGAAACAAAACGATCGCGAGGCGTGGAATATGATAGATGGTAGTTTTATGACGGCGCTTCCGGATAGTTGGGCCATAAACAAACGATTTATATTGCTGTCTATCAATAATTGGCAAAAAGAATATGAGCGCGTTCTGCTTGGTGGCTTAACTTGCGACAGCGACGATTATTACAATAGCGAACAACATTCCAACGCCATATACCTTCCCAAATACAACCGCAATGAGCCTCAATACATTGGGTTTTTCCATACCGGTGCGTACCAGGAGAGCATCGGTGGGTATGGAGGCATTCAGCATTGCCTAACACCGGCGCCCAAGCACGTTGTGATTGAGCGCGACGAAGACGGTGAAATTCGTACCCGCCTTTTTGCCAAAGAGCAGAGCTATAAAAGTATGTTGAAGATTTTGGGTTACTCTTAGTCAAAAGAACCATCTCATTAGACCTTTTCACGTGTTGCAATACGATTTGCTGAATGGGAATGGCGCGTTTATTTTAGGTCGCAAATGATGGTCGTTGCTGTAAAGAGGGCTGCTTAATAAGTGTGCTTGAACCCATAGCTTCACTTTTGAGCATTAAACGTGCTCATCCTATAACCGTCAATTCAAAATAACCTTTTTCACTTCTTGTGTATTGTTTTCGTAAATAACGGTAACAAAGTATAAACCGGCGGGATATTGTGAAAGGTCTACCTCTTCGCGTATGCTGTTTGACGTTTTCGCAATTAGTCTAATACCGTTACTGTTGGTGATGCTGTAGCTTTTCATTTCTTGTGTGCTGATAATAAATCTTTTGTCAGTTGACGGGTTGGGGTAAACGCGAAGGTTACTTTCCGTAAAGTCGTATATCGAAGACGTGGGTGAGGCATGACAATTTATTTTTCCCAAAAATCCATCTAAATCACCATGACCGTGTATCCGGTTATTTCCAAAATCACCCCTAATAGCGAAGTTTCCAGCAAAAAATATGTCATCGTTTGTATTGGCGCGTACCTTTTGCCCTATCGCAAGTAATGCACTGCTGGTAATGAATTTGAGCCATTCACCCTCGGGGTTTAGTTTGGCGACAAAGCCATCGCTATTTACACTTACCCAAAATTTACTATTATCAAAAAAAACGGTACGTGTACACCTTCCGGTGATGTAAATATTATTTTCATGGTCAATGCTCACATGATGGGCTCTGTCTATTTCAGCCCCTCCAGCATTTTTAAACCAGTCAACCTCACCATCGCCCTTAATTTTTAGCACAAAGATATCATCGATGCCCCTCGGAACATATGTTACATTATTGAACGTAATGGAGTCGCGATAACTACCAGTTACATAAATATTACCAAAGTCGTCTACGGCAACCGACCGTCCTGAACATGTGCTGCCTTCAGGGGTTTGAAACCCCCAACGCATAGCTCCATCATCGGTAAAGGTTATAACAAATGTTTCAAACAACGCATTACTTAAAAAACGTACGCCTTGATAAGTAAAATCGTCTTGGAAAATACCAACTACAACAGGCTCACCATTTAGGTTTAGTGCAACCTCAGTAGAAACTTCATTAACGTTGCCGCCCCAGTGCTCAAGCCAAACCACGTTACCGGTGCTGTCCATTTTTAAAAGAAATGCATCGCGATTGTCGTCGTTTACAATGGCTTTGTCATTGACGAAAACAGTACTGTCAAAGTAACCGGCAACAAAAATGTCACCCACTGCATTTACCGCTATAGAATTTCCAACGACATTACCTAAGCCTGAAACGGTCTTGCTCCAAAGCCATTCTCCATCTAGTGTTAACTTGGAAACAAATAAATCACTTCGTCTCATAGCCTGCAATGTGTCGTCACCAAATACACCTTGCTTGTCAAAAAAGCCGGTAATGAATATGTGTTTGTCATTGACCACCGTTAGGCTGAGGCCAACTGCATGAAATGGCCCTCCTGCGGTTTGTATCCAATCATACCGTCCGCTTTCGTTTACTTTACAAACGTATAAATCACTTCTGCCTTGTGAGGTAAGCTGGGTGGATCCAAAACTTGTGGTAGCACGGAAATTACCTGTCATATAGCTGTTCCCAGCAGAGTCAATGTCCATTCCCAACAAAGAAATCTGTTCGCTGCTACGAATACCTGTAGCCCATTCGTATTGGTTGCAGCGGATTTGAGCCATTGTCGATAAGCTTAAAAAAAGAAGTGAAAGACTAAAAACGGTTTTTTTTCGTAGACATGATTTCATAGTCAGAAAATTTTCAAAAGGCTTGGCGAAAAATCACAAACCGAGATGTTTTACTGTAGATTATTTGTGACAACAAAAATAGATGTTTTGTTTTGTTATTCAAAATAATCTTACTTTAATTTGTTGATAACAAGCTTTTCTAACACTAGAGAACGTCTGCATAATCGCTGGATTGATTTTCTACATATGAAAATCATTATCTTCAGCCTTCATACGTTTTTAAACCAATTAAAGAAATTTATGCATTGAGTATTGTCTGGTTACTGTTCGCTAAAAAACCCAAATAGTTTAGTCAGAATCAGCAAAAGGCTGCTATTACCACAATCTTTGTGATCGAGTTTTGTAAACCACTTTTTTGAACACTTCCATTTTTAAATACGCCTTGTCACTTTTCCAATTGCATCTATATCATTTTCCGAAATACGCCTTGTCAGCTTCCCAAATGAACAAACGATACACCACAATTTTGCAAAGTCAACATTACATAAAAGTGTATTTTTGTAATGTAGACATTGCAATTTTTTTATTAATCTATTTGACAGTGTTTTGCTTGGCTTAAAATTGAAAATGATATGTGGACATAGCATAAAATAATAAAAATGCTATATGCATTTAACAAAAATAATTAAATTTGCAATCTTGATATAGCAAAATAAGAAAAGATGCAAAGCCTTACCGATACCCACAGTGCCATACTGGAGCAATTAGACGAGCGTTTTAGTCGCCATATGGAGGTAGACTGGAACGACAGACTTATTGGCATTACCGGAGCCAGAGGTGTGGGCAAAACCACTTTTCTGCTGCAGCACATAAAGCATCATCTGTCATCCGAAGCAAAGCCGCTCTACACCTCCCTCGACGATATTTACTTTTCTTCCAATACCTTGGTTGACTTGGCAGATATGTGGCAGAAAAGAGGAGGTACGCATTTGTTTTTAGACGAAGTACACAAATACCCCAATTGGTCGCAGGAGTTGAAAAA
>SKIJ01000118.1 GCA_007116495.1 Cryomorphaceae bacterium
AAATTCAAATCGACGAATCGGTTGACTTTCACAAGTGGATTATGGCATTTTAGGGTATTGATTCCCAGTTAGTGCAATATCGGGGCTTGCCGCAACATGCATAATCAACCTGGGACAATAAATGATTATTGCCCGTCTACGTATCCTTTGAGATAGGTAAAATAAGCACCCAAATTTCCCTTACCATCGGTAATGGATGCACGCAGAATGCGCTCTTCGGGATCGTTGCCTAGAAGCTGCGGCAGTACGTCCGTCATGAGTTCCGCACCAAAATCACGCGAGGCATCCCGGGGCAACTCACAAGGGAGATTATCGACCGCCATAACCCCAATGCTTCCATCTGTACCAAAAGGGACTTCGACGTGTTGCTGTGGATCGTAACCGTACAGTGGGTCGTTGATGGTGCTGGGACGCAGTGTTGACACCACCGGACCATCGATATCACAACTCACATCGGCAACGATTTTTATGCGGCAGTCGGGGCTTCGCGCATCGTCATTCGTGAAGATAAATGGCGACCGGCTGTCCCAGTAATGACAAGGAATGTACATATCGGCCGCTTTTGTGAACGGGGTAAATCGCGCGATGTGCCCCACCGGATTGTCGTAAAACGCGGCCTTATCAAAGGGTTTGTTGTCGGAACGAAAAAAGTAATGGTTTACTTCCAGACAGGTATACACCGGCGCGTTGTAGTCGCGGTCGAGAAATTCTAACGGACTCACCTTTTCAACCCCTAAATCATTAAGCACTTCTTGCGCGCCTTGGGAAACCCGCCCGGTACCGGTAATCACAATTTTAAAATTGTTGGGCAGTTTGGCGTTTTTCAGCTCGGCATTCATCTCAGCGCGATCGTAACACAAATGTGCCGGGGTTAAGGCAAAGTCATCGCTTAACACACCCCACGCGCGTATGCCATTGTAGGCGCCAACAATGCCGGCATAGCGTCCGAAAGCTACCACGCGACTACCATTTTTCCGGGTCAACACTTCGTAGTCGACCAAGCGGATGTTTTTCTCCAATACGGCGCGTAAAAGGTCGCGATTATAGGGCTGTTCTTTAATGGTGTGGGAAAAGAAAAAATACGTTTTATCGGCATGTAAATGCTCGATGGGCACTTCTTTGACGCCCATCAACACGTCGCAGCGACTGATGTCGTCGACTACCTCTAGTCCAGCTTCTCGGTATTCATCGTCGGTATATGCGCGAATGTTGCTCGACTCAATCAGGACCGTTACGTCGAAGGTCTTTTGTAACTCTGCCGCTTGCTCCGGAGTAAGCGGCACGCGCTTATCCGGTGGTGTTTTTCCTTCGCGAATGATGCCGATGGTCATAGAAATCTAATATTGATCACCACCGCGGCGCCGCAGAAGCGCGAGCACGATGATGGTTAAACAAACAATGGCTACAATTTGAATCATACGAATTGCGTTTTATTCACCGTCGATGAGTTTACCGAGGGCGTTTTCGTGAATATCCTTATACGTGTCTACATGGCCCCAATCTTCGTCGTCGATGCGGATGTTGCCCTTGGTCACGTGTCCGAGTAAATCAAAGGCCACACCGTTAAGCATCATGTTGTCGATAAAGTTGGCTTCGTTGTCTTGCTTAACGGTAACCACCACGCGAGTTTGTCCTTCACCAAATAGGTAGGCGTCGCGACGAATTTCTGCCGGTGTGGTGATGTCAAAGCCAAGGTTGGACGGCATGGCTTTCTCCATCAAACACGTAAACAATCCGCCTTCCGACACGTCGTGGGCCGACTGAATCAATCCGGCACGAATGGTCATTTTCAATTGCTCTTGTAGGGCGTTCTCCGCCTCCAAACTAAAGCTTGGAACCGGCGATTTTTCCACGCCGTGGTAGTGCACCAAATACTGCGACGAGTTGATGTCTTCCCGCACCTGACCAACGAGGAAAATCAAATCTCCTTTTTCCTTGTAAGGTATGGTGGTGATGTGTTTTTTGTCTTCAATGATACCGATCATACCGATTGTAGGCGTCGGAAATACCGGCTCGGTTTTGTCTTTGAGGACGGTTTGGTTGTAGAAGCTCACGTTTCCTCCGGTAACGGGTGTTTTAAACATCTCGCAGGCCGCGGACATTCCCTTGATGGCCGACACAAACTGCCAGTACACCTCCTTGTTGTAAGGGTTACCAAAGTTCAAACAGTTGGTTACCGCAGAGGGAACACCACCGGAGCACACGATGTTACGCGCGGCTTCACTCACAGCGATCATGGTGCCTACTTCCGGGTCGGCAAATACGTAGCGACTGTTGCAATCGACCGTCATGGCCAGTGCACGATCGGTGTCTTTGATGTTTACCACGGCGGCATCGGTGGGATTGTTGGTGCTCATGTTGACCGTACCAACCATAGAGTCGTATTGTTCGTAAATCATTTTACGAGAGGCCAAATTGGGCAATCCCATCATGAACTCCCCAACTTTTTTCAAGTCTTTAGGCTCTTCGACGTCGTTGATGTCAAACGTTTGCAATTCCTCGTAATAGGCAGCTTTGCGGTATTCGCGGTAGTAAACCGGAGCGCCTCCACCGAGTACCAAAGACTCTGCCGGAGCTTCAGCAATTTTATCACCGTGCCATAAGAACTCCAATTGCTCACCTTCGGTCACTTCACCGATATGCGCACAGTTGAGATCCCATTTATCAAAAATGGCCTTCACAGCCTCTTCTTTTCCTTTTTCGATGACCACCAACATGCGCTCCTGGGATTCCGACAAGAGGATTTCCCAGGGCTCCATTTTGTCTTGACGCAATGGAACACGATCGAGGTGAATGGTCATTCCGCATTTGCCGGCGGCGCTCATTTCAGCAGTGGAGCAGATGATACCGGCGGCGCCCATGTCTTGCATCCCTACGATGTGACCGGTGGTGGCCAATTCGAGGGTAGCTTCGAGTAATAATTTTTCTTGGAACGGGTCACCCACTTGTACGGCCGGGATGTCGTTGGCCGAGTCTTCGCTCAAGTCTTTAGACGCAAACGACGCGCCGTGGATGCCGTCTTTTCCGGTAGCCGAGCCAACGATGTAAACGGGGTTTCCGGGGCCTTTTGAAGTGGCGGAAATCATTTTGCCTACCTCCATGATGCCGGCAGAAAACGCGTTGACCAATGGATTTTGGTTGTAGCAATCATCGAAGTAAACTTCGCCACCTACGGTAGGGACACCGAAGGCATTTCCGTAGTCACCAATCCCCTTCACTACACCTTTTACCAACCACTTGGTGCGGTCGAGATTGGGGTTGCCAAAGCGCAACGAATTGAGCTGAGCAATGGGACGAGCACCCATGGTAAAAATATCGCGATTGATACCACCTACACCGGTGGCAGCGCCTTGATAGGGTTCTAAGGCTGAGGGATGATTGTGGGATTCTATTTTAAACGCACACGCCAAACCCTCACCTATGTCGACCAATCCGGCATTTTCTTCACCGGCTTTCACCAGCATATGCGGACCATCTTTGGGCAATGTTTTCAACCAAATGATGGAGTTTTTATACGAACAGTGTTCGCTCCACATGGCGGAATACATGGCCAGTTCGTTGTAATTGGGCTCTCTACCGAGAATGTCGTGAATCTTGTTAAACTCTTCCTCGTTGAGGCCTAATGTTTTTGCAGTTGCCAAGTCGATGGCGGGTGATGCGGTATTCATACGTAATTTTGCTAACTGAAAATGAACGGCAAAGTTACAAAGATGCGAGCAGCCTACACACATAAAATTTGGCTTTTATATCTGCTGATGATATCAGAGACCCTGCTGGCGCAATGGAGCTGGCAGATACACGGTGGCGTTTCCACCTTTCGTCCCCACCGATCGGAGATGCAATTGAGTCAGGATGGCTTTATCCACGCCGACGTAAGCGCCATTTATTACAGCTACGGCAAGCGACACTGGTCGGCCGACAACGACGCTCTTCGCGTGGGACTTCGCTACGGCTACTTCAACTTTCCCGATCGCGCCATGGGGCA
>SKIJ01000041.1 GCA_007116495.1 Cryomorphaceae bacterium
AGCTCGGGGTATTCTTTAATGGCGTCACTGATGGCGCAAAAGATGATGCCCATTTCGGCTAATTTTTCACGGAAAGTTGTTTTCACCGAAACACTGTCAACCACGACATCAACGGCGACTCCGGTCAAGCGCTTTTGCTCTTCCAGTGAAATACCGAGCTTTTCAAAGGTCTTTAACAACTCGGGATCTACCTCGTCTAAGCTGTCGAGTTGCTTCTTCTTTTTAGGAGCCGAGTAATAAGTGATGTCTTGATAATCGGGTTTTTTGTATTTCACGTGCGCCCAATCGGGTTCTTTCATTTTTTGCCACTGACGAAAGGCATCAAGGCGCCATTCGAGCATCCACTCCGGTTCTTCTTTTTTTGCAGAAATAAACCGAATGATATCTTCATTCAATCCTTTCGGCGCCTTATCAGAATCTATCTTGGTATAAAACCCGTACTTGTAATCCGAGTTTGTTACTTTTTCTAAAATATCCATCGTCCTTGTTGTTTAGGAGATTAGTAAATGTTTAAACGGCGAAGCTTTCACCACAGCCACAGGTTCTTGACGCATTAGGGTTGTTAAACGAAAACCCTTTGCCATTTAATCCACCTGCATATTCGAGGGTAGTGCCTGCTAAGTAAAGTAAGCTCTTTTTCTCAACTGCAATGGTAACCCCGTTGTCGCTAAAGAGTTTATCTTCAGGCTCGGGCTTGGCCACAAAATCCATCTTATATGAGAGTCCGGAGCAGCCACCACTGGTGACACAAACCCGTATGCACGCTTCATCACCCATGCCTTCTTCTTTCAATAAGTTAGTGATTTTTGTTCGTGCCGTATCGCTGACCTGTATCATTTTTATTTGGATTAATTCTACATTGCAAATGTACAAAACATGACGAATTGGACAAATGTTTTTACGTTATGTTAAATATCGATGTATCAACATGTAGTGCGTTGTTGATGGCTGCAAAAATGATATATCACATGTTGAAAATGCTCTTTTATGAATGATTTCAGTGTGACCTAACACACGCTGTATTAAAATCAAATGTCTTACCTTAGACAAAATTTTTTTTATGGACTTAAGTAGACAAATTTACGTTGTGTTGACCGTCTTATTGGTCATTCTTTTAGGAAGGTGTCAGTCGGGGCAAACGGCTGATAATGTTTTGGATAATGAGGGTGTTAACAGTGAATATGCCGAGGGTAGAGACTTGGCTGCCAAGTACTGTGAAGCGTGTCATGCTAAGGGTGGAGGACGGATGCGCGTTGCGCCACCGTTACAAGCAGTACGCAATCATTATTTAGAAACTTTTCCTGATGAGGAAGACTTTATTTATGCAATGGTGGACTTCGTTCGTCACCCAACCAGAGAAAAATCGGTGATGCCCGGTGCAGTAGAGAAGTTTGGATTGATGTCGGCATTGAGTTACAGCGAAGACAAAATCGAGGCCATTGCTAAGTATATGTATCACGTTGATGAGTCGGATGGAGAAGGAAAGGGCAAAGGAAAACGACAGCACAAGCAAAAGCACAAAGACCAGCAGCCTAGCGAAGAAATTGTCGCTTTTGCCATGCAGACAAAAAAAGCACTAGGGCAGCAGCTCATGCAGGCAATAGAACGCGAAGGGGCTGCCGGTGCGGTGGACTTTTGTCACATCGAAGCCATTCCCATCACTGATAGCATGTCCGAACACCTTGGCGTTAGCGTTCGTCGGGTGAGTGACAAGCCGCGTAATCCCGATAATGCCGCAACGAATGAGGAGCACAAAATCCTTAAGCGCATGCATCGTCAGATGGAACGTCATGGGGAAGCTTTTGCTTATTCAGATAAGGAACTCGGTCGTCATTACATTCCTATTACTACCAATGCCATGTGTTTGCAGTGCCATGGAAAACCCGATGAGCATATCAATACGCAAACATTTGATGTCATTAATGCACGTTATCCAAACGATCTTGCCATTGGTTACGACGTGGATCAGATTCGGGGCATGTTCGTTGTAGAAGAGTAGTTTAACTGAGGATTTTTGATTTCTGATTTTTGATTTTGGCCTAAGTAAGGGGTTAATCACGAATGGTATGGTTATGGCGTTTCGCAATTTCAAGTACCAATCACTACCTTTGTAAAATGATTCGCCATTGCAAATCCATATTGCTTTTTCTCACCCTGGCTTTGATGCTGTCGGGCTGTAGATTGTTTAAGCCTTGCGATTGCCCTTCGTTTTCACACCAATCAACCGATGATACAGAATTTAGAAGCCTTAACACTTTTTCTTCCGGACAATACATTGCCGCTGCTTCAGCCTTTAATGAACAAGTATCCGCTGTCGATTAAGGTTGTAAAGCCAAGAAAGCGCAAATTGGGTGATTACCGAAGAGCCATGCCTCCTAGTCATGTCCACCAAATTACGGTCAACAACAACCTGGATACGGTTCAGTTTCTCATTACCTTGGTACACGAGTTGGCGCACCTGCATGCCTTTGAAACTTACGGTAACAGGATAAAACCACACGGCAAAGAGTGGAAATACACGTATGTAACCATGCTCAAGCCTTTTGTTCCTCTCGTTCCAAAAGAAAAGCAAGCTGAGCTAGTCAATCAAATACAAAAACCCAGAGCGACCACCACACCGGTAGATTTTGAAGAGCGCATTGCAGAACAGGAAAGAGCCGGTGGTGTCAAATTAAAATCCTTGCCTTTAGGCGCTGAATTTGCAACCCACCACGGCATGCGCATGCAAAGTATTCGTCCCTTACGAACGTACATCTTGTGCAAAGACCTCAACAGCAAACGCCTATACCGGGTGCATGGAATGGCGGTGGTTAAGCCCTTGTGATGGGGTAGATAATATATGCATTAGGGTCGACACGTAGGTCGACCCCAACATCATTTTACATTCTACATTTTAAACTCTATATTTTCCATTCCCTAAACCATATCTTTGCGGCATATAGTTATCAAATATGCACACAAACATTCCCTTTTCAGGTAACGTCAAAGTAGGTATTTTGGGCGGTGGTCAGCTTGGAAAAATGATCATCGATGAAGTGATGCGCTACGATATTCATGTTGGTGTTCTCGATCCTGCTGAAACACCTCCAACAAAGGCTTTTGCCCATGAATGCATTCGTGGTGATTTTCGACGGTACGAAGACGTAATGGCATTTGCTAAGGATTACGATGTCATTACCATCGAAATTGAAGATGTCAATACCGAGGCCTTACGCACGTTACAGTCGGAAGGTAAAAGGGTCTTTCCCCAACCGGAAGTTATTGATATTTTCCGCGATAAATGTGTGCAAAAGGATTTTTACAACAAGAACAACATCGCCACTTCGGCGTATCAAAACCACGACGGCAAACCGTCATCACCCGGGACTTTTCCTTTCGTTTGGAAAGCGGCAACCGGTGGTTACGACGGCAAAGGGGTATCGGTGATTAAGTCGCAGGCAGACTACGACCAATTACCGGATGTGCCCTGCGTAATTGAGCAGTTGGTGGACATCGACCGCGAGATTGGGGTAGTGGTTCATCGCAACGTTTCCGGTGAAGTGGTGGCCTTTCCTCCGGTGGAAATGGAGTTTCACCCCGAAGCCAATCTTGTCGAGCTGGTGTTTATGCCGGCGAATATTTCTCAAGCGTTGATGGATCAATCGGTTGAATTGGCTTGTTCAGTGGCTCGTGCCACGGGCATTGTCGGCACATTGGCCGTTGAATTGTTTCTGACCAAAAGCGGCGAACTCTTGGTCAACGAATGCGCTCCCCGCGTGCACAACAGCGGTCACTTGAGCATTGAGGCTTGTTTTACTTCACAGTTTGAACAGCACATGCGCGCCATACTCGATTTGCCCTTGGGTGATACCGCTGCCATTTTACCAGCAGCCATGGGCAATGTGTTGGGCGATGCCGGTTCTTCAGGATCCGTAGCCTATACCGGCGCGGAAGACATGTTGCAAGCAAGTGGATTATATCTCCATTTAT
>SKIJ01000152.1 GCA_007116495.1 Cryomorphaceae bacterium
ACCTTCCCGACTTTGCACGTCGGGACGCTCTAGCCAGCCGAGCTATACCCCCAAATTTAAGATTGTAAACAAAATTAAAACTTCTATTCGGCAAAAAAAAATTCATGCTTTGACAAACTGCTATCAAAAAAACAACGATTGTCTGAAACGAACCGACAACCTTCCCGACTTTGCACGTCGGGACGCTCTAGCCAGCTGAGCTATACCCCCAAATTTAAGATTGTAAACAAAATTAAAACTTCTATTCGGCAAACAAAAAATTCATGCTTTGACAAACTGATATCAGAGAAACAAAGATTGCCTGAAACGAACCGACGACCTTCCCGACTTTGCAAATTATTGCGCTCTAGCCTAGTAAACTACACCCCCTACCCTGCTACAAGATAGACATTCGCTACATTACTAATTTCAGCGATCTGCGTCTTTTTATCCTTTCAGAGATGACGATTTAGCGCTGAAATCAAACGTTTATCACAAAAGACCTTTTTCTTCAAAGTAACGAATCACAGCTTCTTTCATCATTCTACTTTGCTCACCCGGCTTGAGAGTGGGGAGCGTCTCTAATAACGTAAAATGTGGCCACCCATCTTCGTCTAAGCCTTCAAAGCGATAATAACCGTAAGGCTCTAGGACGCGACAAATGGCAATGTGCAGCAAATTCACTTTCTCGTCTTTTTTAAACCGACGGTGGCCCTGACCAAGTTCTTGAACGCCTATTAGAAATAAAATACCGTCAATATCAACCTCTCCTTCCGGTTGAAAGTGCTCGTCGATGTATCGGCATAGTTGCTCCCATTTTTGTTGTAAACCGACTTGATTTTCCATTTGAATAAACCCTAAAGCGTGATTAATGACACATCTAAATTAAAGGGAAGGCGGTCTATTGTTAGCGGTTTGGGTGACACACTGGTCGACCCAAACCGCAACAGTAGATCTCATGCAGAAACGGAAAACAGTTATATACTAATTGTCTCTCCGTCGCGATAAAATTTATATTCCAAGTATTTAAACCCATCGCGCTGCACAACCTTAAGCTTTCCTCCGTATTTCTTCGTCCATTTTCGACGAAGTGTTTTAAAGAGTCCTTTGGTGAGGTATGCCGCTACAAATGGATGTACGTGGAGTTCAAACCTTTCCTTTGGATGAGCAAGACAAAGTGCTTCAAACGTTTGCTCTATGTTTTCCAAAATCGCCACTGGTGCTTCCGTTTGTCCGTCTCCATTGGGATCTTCTTCGCGCGTATCGATGTTCATTTCCGGACGAACACGTTGGCGTGTAATTTCTACTAAACCAAACTTACTCACCGGCAATATTTTGTGCTTGGCACGATCGGAACGCATCACCTCGCGAAGCTTCTCGTAAAGTGCCTTGCGATTTTCCGCGCGATGCATATCAATAAAATCTACGACAATGATGCCGCCCATATCACGCAGCCTGAGCTGACGTGCAATTTCCTCTGCAGCAAGTAAGTTTACTGCCAGTGCATTCTCCTCCTGCGTATCGGATTTGCTCGAGCGATTACCACTGTTGACGTCGATCACATGCATGGCTTCGGTATGCTCGATGATGAGGTAGGTGCCTTTTCCAGCAGAAACAGATCGTCCAAACGACGTTTTGATTTGTCGCTCAATACCGTATCGTTCAAACATCGGCAGACGCCCGGTATGCATTTTTAAGATATCGACTTTATCCGGAGCGTTGTCATCCAGATACGACTTTATGGTATCAAACTTCTCTTGTTCATCAACAACGATGGAACTAAAAGAGTCGTTGAGCACATCGCGAAGAAGCGCTGATGCAGCCCCAAGTTCACGAAGAATGCGTTGTGGTGCTTTGGCACGAGGAAGGTTGCGGTGCATCATTTTCCAACGCTGCACCAAATTTCTCAAGTCGCCTTCAATGAGTTCGCGTTCCACATTTTGTGCAACGGTGCGAATAATGACACCAAAGCCCGGAGGTTTGGTATCGCGCAATAAGTTTCTCAAACGATCGCGTTCTTTGCGATCTCTTATTTTTTGTGATATCGATATTCTATCCGTAAAGGGGACGAGTACAACGTACCGTCCTGCAATGGATATTTCTGAGGTAATACGGGGGCCTTTAGTTGATATGGGCTCTTTAGCAATTTGTACAATTACATTTTGATTGGTTTTTAAAACCTGATCAATGGTGCCATTTTTTTCGATTTCGGGTTCCAATTTAAGTTCGGCAAGGTTCCAAACTTGTTTTCCCTTTGTCGTACGTCGATAGAATGAATCGAGCGACCGTACTTGGGGACCTAAATCGTGGTAATGTAAAAATGCGTCTTTGCTATAACCAACATCAACAAACGCTGCGTTAAGTCCGGTAGCTATTCGCTTTACTTTTCCGAGGTATATGTCGCCCACCAAAAATTGGCGATTGTCTTCCTCGGTATGAAGTTCCGTTAGCTTTCCGTCTTTTAACAGGGCTATGGCCAAACCATCGGTATTACGCGAATGTATATATAGTTCAGCGTTCACCTTAATGTGATTTGTGCCGGGTCCATTGCTTCTTAGTTTTGAGCAACATCCCTGCGTTAATAATGTACGGGGTTAAAACACGAATAGAGCAAGAGGTAAGCACCTTTTGCTCTTTCGTGTTTACCTATAAGTAATCACTATAGATTAGAAGCCTTACTACTTCTTCTTGTGACGGTTTTTGCGCAGACGTTTTTTGCGTTTGTGCGTCGCCATCTTATGGCGCTTGCGTTTCTTTCCACTTGGCATAATACGTAGTGTTTAAAGATTTTTTTCTAGAGAGGTCACTGTTTCTTCCACCCCTTCTCGGACCTCCTGTTCGAGTTCGAGGTTTAACATTTTGTGGTATAATTCCAAAGCCATGATGGTATCACCTACACCGAGATACGCGGCGGCAGCGGCGTCAAACACTCTAGGGTTTTCCTGTTCTTGCAGTAAAAGGCGTTCAAACCGCATGACTGCATTTTCGTATTGTCCTGTTTGCAGCGACAATAACCCCAAAGATAAAAGTGCAGAGTAGTGGTCGGGGTCCTCATCGAGAACGCTCAATATCATACCAATGGCCGTCATTGGAGGCGCATCGCCAGACTGAAGCAGCGTCAACGCCTCCTCCACCTTTTGATCCAATGGGTTGACAGAATCGTTTTTTACGTGCGATTCCTTTATCGATTTGGCATCGGGATAGCGATCTGCACGAAGCAAATAAGCACCGAGTGCAACAACCGCTATAAGGGAAATCAGTATGTAACGAAACGATTTTGACATGGTTTACTTTTCAACCTTTACGTTGCTCTTAACGTTTTCTAAGAATACTTTTGCCGGCTTGAATGCAGGAATGTTGTGTGCAGGGATGATTAACGTGGTGTTTTTACTGATGTTGCGACCTGTTTTCTCTGCGCGTGTTTTAATAAAGAAGCTTCCGAAACCACGGAGATATACGTTTTCGCCTGATTCAAGTGATGTTTTTACTTCTTTCATAAAAAGCTCTACAACTTGCTGAACATCTACGCGTTCCATTCCTGTTGAATCGGTGATGTTATTTACAATTTCTGCTTTAGTCATTTGTATGGATTTACAGTTAAACTTCTAATTTTGAGGGCTGCAAATATACATTGAAAATCTCTACCATAAGAGAATCAACAAAATTTAAATGAGTTTTATATGAACGACTCCATTTTTACCCAAAATATTGAAAACTGGTATGTTAACAACAAACGCGATTTACCTTGGAGACACAACCCAAAACCCTATTTGGTTTGGCTGGCCGAAATCGTATTTCAGCAAACACAAATCAAGCAGGGAATGGGTCACTATAAACGTCTTGTCGAAGCATTTCCAACGGTAGAAAAACTTGCAGATGCCAGTGAAGACGATGTGCTTAAACTTTGGGAAGGTTTGGGCTACTACGCTCGAGCACGAAACCTCCACAAAGCTGCGAAATTGATTCAAAGTAATGACGCGTTTCCAAAAACAGGTAAAGAATGGGAATCCCTACCGGGAATTGGCCCCTACACTGCCGCTGCCATTGCATCGGTATGCGCAAACGAACCCATCGCATGTGTAGACGGAAATGTAATGCGTGTACTTTCGCGCACACACGCAATTTCAGACGATATACGCGCCGGCACCACCCAAGCATTGATGCGAAAAATTGCCAACGAAAAAATTCAATTCGCGGAACATCCCGGTAACTTTAACCAGGGAATGATGGAATTAGGAGCGATCATTTGTACGCCAAAAAAACCCAATTGCAATGCATGCCCCGTTCAACATCAGTGCGCACTCTACAACAATCAACTAGACCCCTCTTTGTATCCATTTAAAAGTAAAGCCAAACCACGAATAAAGAGACACCTTCATTTTGCCTTTGCCTCTAACGAACCGTTTGTATTATTAAGGAGAAATCCCGAAAAAGGCATTTGGGCCGGGTTGTACCTTCTCCCTTTCAACGAAGGTAAAGAAAGTGCATTCAAAAAAACCGGATCCTTGGTAAAAAAAGGCAAACACTTATTGAGTCATCAAGAAATTCATTACTACATTTGGGACATCAAAACGTGGAAGTTGTTACCCGATGACCATACCGACTACAAACACGCACCTTTAGACAAACCACTGCCCGCTCTGCCCGTACCATTAAAAAAGTTTGTTGATGCATTTGTTAATTTGTAATATGTTTACTACTTTTGCTTCGATTTAATAACCTAAAATTAGTTTACTATGGCTGCTACCTTAAACAAAGTAATGCTCATTGGCAATTTAGGCGCCGATCCGGAGGTTCGGCGTTTTGAAGACGGTAATGCGTTGGCTCGCATTTCCTTGGCCACGTCAGAAACCTACACCAATCGCGAAGGACAAAAGGTAACCCAAACCGAATGGCACATGGTTGTGTTTCGGAGAGGACTCGCCGATGTCGTAGAAAAATATGTAAAAAAGGGCGACAAATTATACGTAGAAGGCAAGATAAAAACCCGAAAATGGGAAGAGAACGGTCAGCCGAGATATTCTACCGAAATCCATGCCGATAACATGACCATGCTTACACCAAAAGATTCCGGCACGAGAGAACCACAATCGTACGGTCAAAGCGCTGCGGAAATGCACAAAAGCAATACCTTTGCAAAGGAACCGGCAGCACCGGAAGATCCCGGCGACGATGATTTGCCATTTTAATAACCAATACTTCCTTTAGTGGACCCAGACCCGGAACCTTTATTTGCTTATTTCAACATAGAAGCCCTTCACAATGGGCACATACTAGGTCTTTTGACCTTATTGATTTTATTGGTCACTTCAGCGCTAATCTCAGGATCTGAAGTGGCCTTTTTTTCGCACCGCAAAGACGATACGGACGACAACGAACGTATGAATGAATTGCTTGAAAACCCTAAAAAACTTCTGGCGACCATTCTAATCAGCAACAACTTCATCAATGTTGGCATTGTTATTCTGTCGGCGTTTATTGTAGACGATCTCTTTGACTTCTCCCAAAATGAAATGGCGGGAATCATCGTCCAACTCGTTGCCATTACATTTATCCTCCTCCTTTTTGGTGAGGTGCTTCCTAAAGTTTACGCCAGCAGACGCCCTGTACGGTTTTCAAACTTTGTGCTACCGGGGATTTTCATGTGCTACAAGTTTTTTCTTCCCCTCAGTAAACTCCTTGCCAAAAGCACCAATGTATTTGACGAAAAGGCAAAAAACGGACAAGCTATTTCAGTTGATGATTTGTCACAAGCGCTCGAACTTGCAGTTGGAGATAAAACCGATGCCAGTAAAAAAATGCTGGTGGACATTGTTAAATTTGGCAACACCTCGGTCAAACAAATTATGACACCACGCCCCGATATGGTAGCCATGCCCGACGATTCGCTTTTCGACGACGTACTTGAGCGCATTCGCAATGCTGGTTATTCTCGACTGCCGATTTACGGTGAAAGCCTAGACCAAATCATTGGCATCCTCTACACCAAAGACCTCCTTGAACATACCGATAAACCAAAATCTTTTGCTTGGAATAACTTAATTCGTCCGGCCTACTTTGTTCCTGAAAGCAAAAAAATCGATGACTTGCTTCAAGAGTTTAGAGCAAAGAAAATCCACTTGGCCATTGTGGTTGACGAATACGGAGGCACCTCAGGTTTAATTACACTGGAAGACATCATCGAAGAAGTGGTTGGAGAAATCAACGATGAATTTGACCTTGAAGACAATATTTACAACAGAATCGACGACCAAACATTTGTCTTTGAAGGAAAAACACCATTACACGAATTTCTTCGCATCCTTCACATTGAACATACCGACCCCTTCGATCAAGCAAAAGGCGACAGCGATACGCTTGCCGGATTCATCATAGAGCAAACCGGTGAACTGCCAAAAATCAACCAATCGTTTGCATTTGAAAACATTCAATTTACCGTAGAAGCCATGGAAAACCGCCGGATCCAGCGCATCAACGTGAAACTTTTATCCCATGACGAGACTAATTAAACTACTGACGATTCTCATTATCGTTGGCATAACGGGCTGCACGGATGATCCCATACCAAAACCCGTTGGCTATTTTCGCATCGAACTACCACCGGATACATTTGCCATAACTGATTTTGACTGCCCTTACGCATTTGAAAAACACGCCTTCACAATGGTGAGAAAAAAACGCCAAGATTGCTGGGTAGATATCCACTACCCCAGCCTGCGGGCTATGATACAAATCACGTACAAACCCATTGAAAACGATAATTTAGACACTTTACTAAACGATATGCACAACCTGGTATTCAGACACACAGTAAAGGCAGATGGCATTGAGGAAAAGCAGTTTTTTAACGATCAAACAAAAACCTACGGAACACTGTACAAGCTCCATGGCGACGCGGCAACACATACACAGTTTTTCATCACCGATAGCATCAATCACTTTCTCCGCGGCGTGGTGTACTTCGATGCCGTTCCCAATGAGGACTCCCTAAAACCCGTGAATCAATACATGTACGACCAGGCCATTCGCCTGATGGAAACCGTGACGTGGCAAGACTGAATGATGCCATCATATGCTGCGCACGGTCATCAAAGATGATTGATTTACGACTTTACGACGACGAGCCGCTGAGTGCTTTCTTGGCCGTTAACCCAACGAACCTTTACTAAGTAAACCGCCGGCGGCACGTCTCCGGTTTCTATTTCCCAGCGCAAACCAAAACCCTCCGGCGATTTCATCAGTTGACCGTGCAGCGAATACAATTCTACCGATTCTATTGGCTCTAAAGACTCAACCATAAATCGCCCCTCAGTTGGATTGGGGTACAGCTTCACCATTGGATTGAGGTTGCTGTCGCTGGTATTTAAGAAATTACTGCCTTCAACCGCGATATTGTTGAGGTGAATACGATCGCCATTATCGGCAGTCATATTTTCGCCGTCAAAGCGTAAGCGAACCTTAAAATACGGGTTGTTATTCGCTTCGGCAATTTGAGAAAAGTCTAACGTGCACAAGCGATAGCTGTGATCAACGTAAAACGAATCTTGCGACAGCCCTGAAGTCGTCCACTGGCCGTTGGCCCAGTATTCCACGTATATAAAAGCCCCTTGCGCTAAATCGGAAGCGGCAGCAAAACTCATTGCAATATCGTTAAAACCCGTGGTCGGAAATTCCAGCTCTACGGTACTTTGTTTATTTTTATGGTGAAACGGTTGACGAAGCTGCAATCCACGCATATCAATGACATCGTAAGCAAATCCAAAGTTAGCCGCAGGCATGTAGTTTAACGGTGTTGGCAAGTTTCTACGCTCCATTGAACCCTTGCGCCACCTGGAGTGGTTGATGTTGTAGGGGTACGCATCAAAACACGAATGGAAACGCATCACACCGTCCACGCCCGTGTTTTCAAACGTAGTAACCACACTATCTAATGGATGATTGTTGGCAATTCGCTCGTCAAATAACCAAAAATAAATCACGTTGCGTGGATTGTCTTGGGCAACAAAGTTTGCTTGAACATTCAAGTTGCTTGTACGTGTGAGGTTCAGCGTATCGTCGCTACCCGTTACATCGCCCGACCAATGGGAAAACACAAAACCCGGCTTGGCTTCAGCAACCAATTGAATGGCAATGTTGTTGAAATACACACCCGTCCAAGGATAAGGCTGTTGTGATACACCAACTGTAGAAGGTAAAATATCGATGGTATTGACGCGAACATAACCATGGGCTTCGTTGGAGACATCAATAGTAACGTCAAATGTTCCGGTGAGATTGAAATGACTTCGAATTTCATTGCGTTGCCGGTTGTGATGAACATTTCCCCAATCGAGTAAATCTTGACGTTCAGATTCCAAGAAGAAACCTCCGCGGGGTGCACGGTTGCTGTCGAGCGATAAATACGGTTGAACTTCCGCTAAAACAGAATCGGTGATGGCCGTGAAACGCGAAGGTAAAAACGCCGTATTGATTAAATCGGCAAAGCGATTAATGAAATCATTTTTAAACGACCCATTGGCCAACAAATTACCAAACATTGCATCGTTCAAACTCTGCTGCGTAGCCCAATGGGTAAGCCAATTGCGATCGTCGCGCAATGACTGTTCAAAATCTTGGGTGTACATGCGCCACTTTCCGTCACCGTATTCGGGGTTTTCCGGATCACGCGCCCGCCAATAACTGCGTTCGTAGTGGGTATCACCGGAGTACACTTGCAAAACCATGTGATCGATGAACGAACGCATACAAAGCTGATCGGCCACGCTGTTGAAATGGTTCACATTGGCCATATTGTTATTGACAATTTCGCTGCGTAAACTTATAAATGACGACATATCACCGGGATTCCCCGTTTCTAGGTGGCAGCTCGTACGTCTGCATTCTACCTCCACTATATTGTCAGAGTCTATATTGTAATTGGTAGACCAATGAAACTGATCAAAGCGATCGCGTATGGCTTGGATGCCCCAATATTCGCCATTGATGAAATGAACGGCGTGTTTGATTCGGGTTATCCCCTTAAATACCGGCTGCATCAGTCTATTGAACACCACGTCGTTGTACACGGGGCCACCAGCACCATCGCCGCGCAGCATAATGCGCTTGTATTTGGTGTTATCCGGACGGCGGGAGTCGGTAACCGGCTCGTCGAATAAATCGTGTTCAAACTCATTCTTTTCGTCGTAATCATTGCGCGCATAAAGCCGCAGATTTTTGATGATGCGGTTTCGAGAAAAATTACCGTGTATACGAAACCCTGCATTCTGATTGACCACTTGTTCAAATCCATCGGGATCAAACATTTCCACGTGAAGTGGGTATTCCCATGCCGGCCCTCTACGCCAGTAATTACCGTGCATTGGCCTCTCCGGACGGTTATTTGTCGGGTTGCTGGCACGCCAACTATCAAAGGTTATTCCCGCTGTGTAAATACCTGTGTAGTAGTCAAACATATAGTTGTGCTGTATTTTGAGGGAGATGATGGGCAAGTCAAACGGATTGCCTTGTGGCCACACAAAATAGGTAGCCGACACCTCGTTAGACTCTAAATTTCCTTGATACGCCTTAGCGCGAATCACCGTACCCTTGGGAACCGGATTGGGCGGGTAATAGGCCGGATGCTGTCGCGGATTAAACGTGGTAAAATAATTGGAATCTGCCGATCGATCGTAAATGTGAATGGTGCTGTCGTAAACATGCGAAATGAACGTTGAATACAACGTATCGCCAACCGGCGTGCCAACGTAGAATGGATAGTCATTCTTATACATAAACGACGTACCTGTGAGGTTGTTGATATCTGGCTCGGAACCATCGAGGGTATAAACGATCACTACGCCCGTATCGGGATGATTAATTGCCAATTGAAAATCTGCTACGTATAATCCGGCTGGATGCGATAGCTCCGGTGGGGTAAAAAGCGATTGACGACCATCATCAACGTTGGGTGCGGCAGGGGTGGGCTGGTAGAAGTATTGCCATTGCCCACTGCCATTGGGGTATCGACCGTAAGAGACGTTGCGCTGCAATGCTATGGGAGGAATGGAGTCGAGGCGATTGCCGCCGGGAGCCGACAGGAGTAACTCTTCACCATCGCTACTGATTGAGAAATTTGTGTGTAGCGGATGACCCGTTTGCCGGCGGTCTTTGCCGGATGCCCACACCCTAATGTAACTGTTGGCTGGCAAAACCGTATCCGGAAACACCCAGCGATAGGGCTGCGAGGCGTTGTCCGACAGTCCGTAATCGTGAAGATTAACACTGCTGTTACCCGGATTGTAGATTTCAATCCAATCCGGAGAATCAAAATCTTCGTCGAGTGTGTACTGATAATTTGAAGACGAAAACTCATTGATAACGGGCTGCTGGGCAAACACCGTTACCGTCATCAAACATAAAATCAACCAAGCATATCGTTGTTGCATAAACCTTCTTTTGTCATTATTCTTTGTCCCGCATAATGTTGTAAATCGACAACCAACTAAATGGTTTTTTTACCAATCCTCTTTTTTACAACGAAATCCAAAAATACGTATTTTTTTTCATTCATAAAATCAGATTCCCCCTACCCATTATTGTCGTTGTTTATTCCCAAAACCGTCACCCCCATCATCACCACAATGGCTACGACTGCTGGATGCAGGTCTTGTGGCCAAAAGAACCACCCGAGCAAGGTCGTCAACAACAACACACGGTGAACGCGGTTGAGGGCGTGGGCTGTTTTTTTACGTGAAGGAAGCACGGCCAACAACAACCATGTAGGCATGGTCCAGAGGAGATTGAAATTCCAGGCTGTGGCGGTATGATCGGTGGCAAACCACAGCAGGACCATAACCACGCCTACCAGACCAATGAGGCCTTGGGTGACACGGGGGAGTACATTGCCCAGCTTGTTTTTCCACCACAAAAAAACGAAAATCAGCGCCAGCAACCAAAACACCTGAACGGGCGTTCCCCACTGCCACTGCGGTGCGCGAACCGGTAGATCTAAAAGCATGCGCTCTTGCTCTACCAACGGACGGGTATTGCCTTGCTCATCCAGTAAGACGGCTCTATCAAAGGCCAGTTTCATTTCTTCGGGCAAAAACATGCGGTGAAACGGCGTTACCTTTTTATCGGTGGGCAGTCCCAAGGCCAGGTCGATGCCGAAATCACCCCAAGGCACATTGAAGGTGTACGCCTCAATGTAATCGCGGAAGCTCATCTTGTTTTCCGGCGCCAGTTCCAAGCGGTAGTCCAGCGACTCCCCCAATACCTTTTTAAGCATATCGCGAATGCGCGTGCTGCAGTTGTCATAGAAAAAGTCGTATAAGTACGCCCTGTTTTCCGGAAGTCTGTTTTCCTTTAATGCGTCAAACAGTGCTTGTTTTTGCGACAACGTCAAATCCAAATCCTGCTCCAACACATAACGCTCTTCGTACACATAGCCCCGCATAAAACTGTTGATGCCTGATACGCTGAGGATGTAGTTCAACTTACCCCGGGCAAAGTTGAGATAAAAATTGGGCGCATCGAAGTCGAAGGTGCCGTAATTAAACACGATGTCTATCCCCTCCTGCTCATCGGTTACCCGCAGCGCGCTATGACCAAACACACTGTACAAATCGTCGCCGGCGCCACAGGTAAGCATCGAAACCTTCGACTGTTCACTCAGCGTCGACGCCGCCAAGAATGGGGTCGATAATATTAGGCAAATCAAAATCAGTCGTATTCTATTCATAACGCAGTGCTTCTACAGGATCTAATTTTGACGCTCTGGCCGCCGGGTAAAACCCGGAAATCAGCGCGGTAATAAAACAAAGCGACAGTCCCAAAAGCACCCACGCCCAAGGCATGATGAAGGCATTGCCGATTTGAAAGGAGACGACATTACCAATGGCGATGCCCAACATCACACCGATCAAACCACCGCTTAATCCGAGTACAATTGCCTCCGTGAGAAACTGAACCCTAATGGTAGAGGGCGATGCTCCGAGTGCTTTACGGGTGCCTATTTCACGGGTACGCTCGGTAACGCTCACCAGCATGATGTTCATCAAGGCCACGGCAGCGCCAAGCAGCGTAATCAGTCCGATGCCGGTAGCGGCAATGCTCACGTAGCTCAACTGACTTATAAGGGATTCCGATAAATTATCGCTGCGCACCACGGTAAAGTTTGTTTCTTCAGTGGGTCGCAGCTTTCTCACCACACGCATCACCCCCTGCGCTTCCGGGATAGAGGCATCCATGATGGCAGCACTTTTGGCGCGTACATTTATGGCGTGCGTTCTCGGTGATGGTGATGGATAAATTGCCGACGCTGCTCGTAAGGGAATCATCACCGAACGATCGCCGCTAAAACCAAAACTACTACCTCGCTCTTCAAGCACCCCTATAACCTGAAAAATGGTTTGTCTCAGCTCCACAGTTTTTCCAACCGCTGCCCCATCCGGGAATAATTTTTCGACTACCTCACTGCCCAAAATGCAAACCGAAGACCCCAGTTGTCGCTCACGTTCGGTAATGTTTCTGCCACTCAACAGAGTGTAGCCATTACTAAAGATATAATCTTCATCAATGGCCATGACCGAGACATTGGGATTTGTTTTACGCCCCCTGTGGCCAACCTCTGCAACAGAAGTGGCATTATATGAAAGGGAAACCGTAAGATCCGGTTGCGAAAAACGCTCTTTAAACTGTGTCGCTTCAGCGTAGGAAATCTCCGGGAAAAAAGTGGTTCGCCTCCCCCCTCGACCAATACGCACCTCGGTAGATCTGTTTTGAATGGTGTATGTGGTTGCACCTAACTGAGAAAACTGCCCGGAAATGGTGGCTTCTATGGCGGAAGTCGCGGTGAGAATGCCCACCAAGGCCGTAATGCCAAACGCAATGATGAGCAAGGTCAATACTGCACGCAATGGCTGACTCCGCAAAGAAGAGAATGCCAATCGTATGTTTTCCGAAAGCAAACCGATGTTCATCCGCAACAGCTCCGTTTAATGTAGTTGGTAACAGGTAAAGAGACGTTCCATATTCACTCCCTAAAACACAACAATCTGGTGTTTCAGATTAATAATGGAACAATCATTTACAGCGCTCGAATTTACAACAAAGCAGTCAGAAAACACACAGATAAATCCAACAACTCAAAAGAACTGATCCATACCATATCAATGGCATTAACTCATAACATTCGTTGTAAGCGAATCCCAATGGTGTGGATAAACGTTTATATCTGAATGACCAATAAAAAAGAACTCGGAATCGACGACACAAAACACAACATGCTTCGAGAAACGTATCTTATGTCGCTTTAATTTTGATTGGATTCGCTGATAAGAAAAACGGGGAGGTTGATTCTTTCCGTTTTTTTAATACACCACCAACTTCTCAAACACAGTGAATACGTCTGAATTAACGGCAATGGTATATATGCCTGCCGGCAAATGCTCGACATTTAAATCATAGGTGTTTGTTTGGATATGTTGGTCAAAAACAACGTTTCCGTTCATATTGATAAGTGTTAAGTGCCAGTCTTTGTCCTTTTCCGGAAAGGTGATTGTAGTAAAATGCTCTGCAGGGTTAGGAACGACTTTAATCCCGTATTGATCCTTTTCGAACGAACTGGTAGACGTTGTGACATCTCTCATACAGCGGATGGCCAGGCCGGCTTCGTGCTGAATTGGCCCTTGGCCTCCGGCTTGTGTATCCCAAGACACCCAATAAAACATGAGATTCGATTGGCGCACACGAGCAAACCATCCGGCACGGAAACCTTGATGAAGGAAATTGCCGCTTTGTGGATCTCGATAACCACTTGGCATTGCTGTAAACCCACTGGCATTTGATGCACTGGTATTGGGCGGTTCCCAGTACTGTGTTCCCTCGTGCTTGAGTTTACCGCCAGCCACAGACGATCCGCCCACCTGGTTGTAAAGCGCCGTCCAATCGGCATCGGTTGGCATCCGCCAGCCATCCGGGCATATATTGGGGTGTAGTGCTGCATGACCGTTGTACAATCGCCCAAACGGATTGGCGTTGGCTGTATCGTTATCGTACCACGCCATTGCAGGTCTATTGGCCGAACCCCACATATTATTGCGTGTAATCTCCATAATGGTGTCGCC
>SKIJ01000144.1 GCA_007116495.1 Cryomorphaceae bacterium
AACCTAAGACTTTTTGCATGGTTCCCCAGCGCTTTTTGAGCTCTACTTTAGCGACATCCGTCAAGCCTTTTGTCTCGGCTTCAAACCAATCATCAATACTTTGCTGGTCGGTTACGAATTGCTCTACATCTCTCGCTTCATACAATAAATCCAACACAACACCATCTTCAACAGCTTCATCGAATTTGTAGGGGTCTCCTATGTAAGGACCGAAGACTTCGATACTTTTTTGTTTGTCTTTCTTTAAAAGTGGAGTTCCTGTAAAACCAATGAACATGGACTTTGGAAGAATGAGTTTCATGGCATCGTGTAGCTTTCCGCTTTGTGTGCGGTGGCATTCATCCACAAATACAAAAATATCACCCTTGGCTTCAAAATCACTGCCCATGCTGGCTTTCAAGTCTTCGATAAATGCGTCATAATCGCCTTCATCTGACTTACGTCCAAACTTATGCACCAAGCTGCACACCAACATTTCTGTTTTGTGATTCAACACATGAATCAAATCTCTACCACTTTTGGTGCGATAGATGTGCTCATCAACTCCGACAAATAACTTCTCGATTTGGTCATCGAGCTCTTCTCGGTCAGTTACAATTAATACCCGACTGTCTTTTACATTTTCTCGTATCCATTTGGTGAGCCAAACCATGGTCAAGCTTTTTCCCGAACCTTGCGTGTGCCATAAGATACCACCAGTTCGATTGGCAATATTTTCTTGGGATGCTTTTATCGCAAAGTATTGATTCGGACGACAAAGCTTTTTGGTTCCTTTATCGAACACCACAAAATCATGTATCAGCTCTAAGAAACGCTCTTTTCCGAATAACTGACCAATGTGCTTATCTATCAAATAGTCGAATGTCTTAGCTGAGTCTTCCTTCCACTGTAGGTAGTATTTCTCGGAAGTTTCGATGGTTCCGTAGCGCAAACCTTGTGTGTCATTTCCTGCAACAACCAATTGCATGGTGGTAAAGAACTTCTGAATGAATTCGGGTTTTTGGTTGTCCAAATTTTGCCGGATACCTTCCTCAACACCAACTTTACTGCGTTTCAATTCAACAACACCAAGCGCAATTCCATTCACATAAATCACCAAGTCAGGGCGCTTGGTATTTTTGCCCTTTACGGTAACTTCTTCAGCAACTGCGAAGTGATTGTTGCTCCAGTTTTTCCAATCAATGAGCCACACCGTTTCTTTGGGTTGACCTTGTTCTTCCTTTACCGTAACACCATAGCGCAAGAGTTTATAAACTTGTTTGTTGGCTTCATAGAGTCCTTCTGAAAGATTACTTGCCGCTTTGATAAGTTTGTCTATCGCTTTGCGGGAAAGTTCCTCTGAATAACCTTGTTTATGGCGCAATGCAAAGTACAGCATTTCTTCCTCTATGGGCAAGGTCCGTTCTGCTTCTTGCCAATCTCCCAAATACTCATACCCTAACTCTTGTTGAAAGAGCTGGATAATGCGGTTTTGGGTGGTGCGTTCTGATTTGCCTATGGTGTTCATTTTTTCATCTGTTTTGGTACTTATTTAAGAAAAAAGCCAAAAAACTTAACTAACAAATTTATTATTTAAGCTAAAGCTGAAATCAGTTAAATAAACATTTCGTAGTTTAAACATAGCCAAAATTCCAACGTAATCAAAACCTAACTTTTTCTGAAGGAGTTGGATGATACGGTTTTGGGCGGTGCGTTCTGGTTTGTATATATTATTCATCAATTCCTAAATATTCGTTAATCTCCTTTATCATCTGCACTTCATGTTCTAATGCTAAATCATCACCCCAGACTTCATGCTCCTCGTATATAAGTGCCATTTTAAGACTGTCGAGCTTAACAGCATTATTATTCTTAAAACGCTGGCGCTTTTCATTAAACGGTAAATTGCTGTATTCAGAATTAATACTTCTTGATACCAGCGCCAGATTTCCAAATTTATTTAGCATTGCTTCAGTGACTGTATTTGTATCCGTGCTCTTTTGAGTTTGAGGACTAATATGTTCAACTGAATTCTTAGCTGTTAATTTAAATTCTTTCCATCTACTATCTTTCGAATCATTGTATTTGTCCCATAAGATAAATTCGAGTTTATAGAACCAGTAATGAGGGAAAGAGGTTCCCAAGTAGTTTGTTAAAATTGTTGTTGAAATATTAGCTACTCTCATTGGCTCATGTAAGAACGATTTCGTTCTTTTAATCAACGACTCGCTTTCTGCTTCATCGGAACTAAGTAGATGATTGTCCAGATGTCTCATATAGGCCAAGTAATTTTCTTCTTTGTTCTTCAAAACAAAGTTCAAAAATGGAGTTAACCAATAATGGGTTGTTATCTGTTGTGAATGATAAAGCATACTTTGAAGCATCATCATCGCATCGTTCGAATTAGCCCGTCTTCTTAGGTACCATTTATTTTTATTTTGATACTTCTCCAATTTGCAAATGAAATGCGATTCAACTTCATCTTGTTTGACCCATTTGATAACATATTTGTCAAATGCATACCTCGCTTGCCAAAGGAGCTGAAAAAAGGTCATAATATCTTCCTTGTTGTCGAACTTTTTCAAGAATGAATCACTAAAAAGTCCTAACAATTCTTTATCTAAGATTTTCGGTAAATCTAATGAGCCATCCTTGTCATGTAAAAAGATTCGGAGTGTATGTTGAAGCAACATTGGGAAGGTAATAATACTTCTAACCTCCTCTGATTCGTAATCATTGTCATCTCCATCCTCATCTACTTGATAATCGTCATTTGAAGTAAGAATGTCCATTAAAGATAAAATTGGCTTTTCGGTGTATCCCTTTGCCAAGGCATCAAGTACAATCTTTGGCTTGTACAAATGCTCTTCATTATTTTTCGCTGAATCGTTGTCGAAAAAATCCTGAATCCTGACTTTACCAATGTCTTTCAGGTTTTTCTCGACAAATCCCTCCATATACGAACAAGCATCCCATAAAACCGCATACCTATATCTTTCCTCTTCATCTATCTTACTTAAGAGACGAGCTTTTAATATCTCGTGATGCTGCAATTGAACACCACGATTATTGATGATTTCGAATAACTTGTTTAGGTCTGTTTCCTTTGGTACCTGTGTGAAAATCAATTTCACTTTTTTAAAAATATAAGCGGCAATGTCAGCCGATTTACCCTCCCTTTCAGTCTCGAATTTTTTCTTGAATGATTCGAGAAGCGCAATGGCATTTTCGAGATGGTCTGTTGATTTCCCAATTGTACCAGTGGTAATGTATTCTTTGAAGAAATCGTGTATGTCAGGACGGATGGCAAAATTAACTCTATGGCGATTCACATCCCTTTCTGGTCTTTGCACGAATGGTTGTAATTCTCCCATTAGAACCATAGCTATCATCCAAAGTGTTGTAAATCTCTGCTGTCCATCTATTAAATCGAAAATGGTTCCATTGTCCATATCTTCATTTTCGACCACTAAAACTCCTCCCAGAAAAAAGATTTCCTTTCCATCTTCAAACGCTGTAGAAATATCCTCCATCAGCGTATTTATCTGAGCATCTTCCCAAACATACAGCCGCTGATATATTGGAATATTGAAGAAATAGTTCTTCTCAACTACCTCTTGAAGGTTAATTAGATTTGAATTGATTTCACTCATTAGTTCCTTAATTTGGTTTGAATAAATTCTGCTGTTATCCAATGTTTTTTATTCTCAAAATCTGTTCGAACAAAGTATTTCTGAAGAAAACCCTTATAGCTTCCTTGTACTCCTTTCCATGGCTCAATCTCCTTGCGATACTCTTCATATTCAGTATTCTCTTTAAGAAAACGGAACACTTCTTCAGGTCTAAATGACTGACTAATAACATCAAGTAAATTATTTCTGGACTCCTTCAAATAAATTAGGGCTGCTTGTTTGAATATGTATTGTTTTTTAAATCGGATGGCACCCAATGAATCATCGAGGCGCAATG
>SKIJ01000086.1 GCA_007116495.1 Cryomorphaceae bacterium
ACCTCAGATAGTTGACTGTTTGATAATTTTTCAAAGTACAGATTCCAAAGTGCTAAGCGCTGTTGTTGAATCTCCTCTAACTTTTCAAGCTGTCCCCACAAAAACGCTGCAATCAGCTCCGATGGCAAAAAGGAGCTCCCAACATCCATCCAACCATAACGATTCACTTTACCGTGATAAAATGCACTTCTATTCGTGCCTTTTTCCCAAATGATTTCAGCCCGTTCGAGAAATCGTTCATCATTAATCACCAGCATACCGCCTTCACCGGTAATGATGTTTTTAGTTTCGTGGAAGCTAAAGGTTGCCAAATGACCAATACGCCCCAGAGGAATGCGATTGTTATCTCGATCGATGTAGAAATTGTCGATGGCTTGCGCAGCATCTTCCACGACAAAAAGATCATGGCGTTGGGCAATGTCCATAATGACGTCCATATTACAGGCCATACCCGCATAGTGAACGGCAACGATCGCTTTTGTTTTAGGGGTGATTAGAGATTCGATGGTGGATTCGTCCATATTGGGATGATCCCTTTGCGAATCCATAAAAACAATCTTAGCACCGCGCAACACAAACGCATTGGCTGTACTGACAAACGTAAACGATGGCATGATGACTTCATCACCAACGTCAATATTAAGCAGTATCGCTGCCATTTCAAGAGCATCTGTACACGATGTTGTAAGCAAACACTTTTTGAATCCGTAGCGATGTTCAAAAAAGCGATGACACATTTTGGTGAAAACCCCATTGCCACTGAGCATTTGATTTTTCAGTGCACGATCGATGTGCTCCAACTCATTTCCCACGATCGTGGGGTGATTAAACCCAATTTCCATTCTAAGGCCGTATTAAAAAAACCAATGTGCTGTTTTGGACTATTTTTTCCACATCAACACGGTAAAATCATACTCTTGATAATTGTGTAAAAGCGCAAAGTGTCTGGTGAATTTTGAACAAAATTGTATCATTTCACCGGGATCGGCATAATAGAGCTCCGAGCTCCTATGTGTCGTATCTGATCGATTTGTCAAGCAATTAAACGCAATTCCCTTGTCGCTTTTTTTCCACATGACATCAACTGTAGATTTAATGTAATCTAACCAATCGTCACCTTGCGCGTTGTATTTTAAATTAAAAATTCCACTGGCCAAGGTATAATCAGCCTGCAGCATATCACTGGTATTCGTAAGTTTAAAAAAGTTGGCATTGCTTAGTTTGGATTCTTTCTTTGCTTCAGAAATCATGGAATCGAGTATGTCGTAACCATTATACGTAAACGAAACATTGTCCAACGCTTGTAAAAAAGTAGCCAATGCACCTTTACCACAACCGAGATCGTTGATCGAAAAATGGCCATTGGTAAAGTCAATCACTTTAAGGAGCTGTGAGAACCGAATCTCTTGAGCCCATTGACTTTTCCAACCAACGTGCTGTGCAGCATCAGACAGGTCTCTTTTCTTACAATAATAGTCAGTCAGATCATGTTCAATCTTTTCCAACAGATTTTTTTTTATATCCATTTAATCAATAAAAATATGGTAACCAATCAGTAAATTATTATCTGATTTCCAGAAGTTGTTAGATGATCAATATTTTGACTATCTACATCCGGCACATTCAGCATCATCCCGTTTGGGAACGAATTCGGTAAGAAAACAATGACTCTCACACTTCCCCGTTCCGATATGGACAGAATATTTTGGTGTTTACAAACCGGTGTGCCTACCCTAGCGGCACGTATAGACGTATTGCATCTATGTGTAGTCGGCACTTTTGCATGTAATAACGTTACACATTAAGCATATAGTGATTAGTTACACGACGTGAATGATGTCGAGAATTTTAAAACAATGCTGTTATTCTTTTGCCCAAAACCTAATTTCCAAAGAAACCCTCGTTTCCGATTCATTTAAGTTGTATCCACCCCCGTGGATAAGGTAAGGTGAGAAAATCAAAAAGGATCCACTTGGAGGATTAGGTCTCGAAAGCTCCAGTGTTTTTGAATCAAAAGCCAGCACACAGGGAACCGTGTATTTCTTTCCATTTACAACTGCTCCCGAAGCCGTTCTGCTCAGTAATTTTTCGCTTTTCAAATGAGAGCCCTCAACTAAAGGCAGCGCAGACAGTTCGTTACTTCCACACAATGGCAAATAGATATTAATGGCATTCCTCAAATGATCCAACCAAACATCTCGATGGGGCGGATTGCTATCACTAATGGTATTTGGACGAACCAAACGAACGCAAAACACATATGTTCCATCGGCCATTTTTGCAGTTACGTCCCTGTTTAGAAGGTTAGACATAAGCTTCTCTACCTCTGCAAATGGAATAGGAAACGTTTCAACATCCCAGCCATTAGCAGCTTTTCGCGCTAAGCTTAAGTGCTGTTCATCATCTACAAATTGATGATAGTTCTCCAATGAAAAATTGTCATCAATTCGGCAGCCCAACTGCTCAAGCTCATTTTTTATCAAGAGGGTTAATCCTTGTTTTACCTCTTTAAATTTCTTCATATTTAAAAAAGAAGAAATAAAGAACCCCTTAGTATTATATGGCGTAAATTCTAATAAGTTTTCGTCATATAACAAGAGTACCTCATCGCTTCCTGTTTCAATACCGCCATCAATCTCGAGAGAAAAGAGCGCTTTGTCTACCAAAAAATTTACATTCTTCATAGAGTCCATCACTTAGACCGATTAATATTAATACTGTCGTAAATTATTGTATTTTAAGTTCATATAGGTGTTGCGTAAGGGCAGCGACCCGAAAATGTTATCTAATTCTTTAAAGTCATCATTCTCTAGCTTCAGTTGCTTTGCAGTCAAAACATCCTCCAATTGCTTTTTGTTGGAAAAACTAGTTAGTAAGCCTGTAACTTGGGGATTTGTAAAGCACCAAGCAAACGCCAAGGCAGGAGCAGATATTCCTTTTTTTTGAGCATATAGATTCAATTGACTTGCTCTTCTAATTTTGTCGGGGGTCAAGTCCCACATATTTTTTTTATACACGTCATTGTTTGCACGTGCATCGTTTATTTTACTTGCGTATTTACCCGATAGAACACCTTGTGCCAGCGGATAATATCCAACAACCTCAATGTTATAATAATCAAACAAGTATTGTAATTCAAGCTCAACGGTTCGGTTAAAGAGGTTGTATGCATACTGTGCGTACTTGGGTAATTTCAATCCCATAGCTATCGCTTTTTCACACAATTGCACAGCCTCCATCAGCGAATACGCACTAAACCCCCACTCTTTGACTGTGCCGGTATTTAAGTATTCTTGGAGTGTTTGTAATGATGTTTCTACAGGTGTGAACCGATCATACCTGTGAAAAAACAAGACATCAAGATATGTCGTTTTGAGGTTTTCTAATGTCCTCTCAACGGAAAGATTAATATTATCCTTTGAGAGCCCCTCAGATATTTCAGAATTAGGGATTGCGTAAAAAACCTTGGAAAAAACATGTACCTCATCTCGATTTACATCGGCGAGAAAACGTCCCAATTCCACATCTGCCCTTCCCTCTTGATATGAGGGTGCAGTATCAAACACGTTGACACCTAAATCAAAAGCCGTTGAAAAAAAGTCTTGCGCATTTTTAGGTAAGTGTAAGGTTCCTACGCCAATAAACTTATTCTTCATTCTTGCACTCTAAAACGTCCTTAACTATATACAAAGGTCTGTTTTTTGTTTCCTGAAATATTTTGGATATATAAATGGCGATGACACCTAAAAATGTGGAAATGAACCCGCCAACCAACCAAACAGACGCAATGGTGCTCGCCCATCCTTCTATAACCGTATCGTAATAGAATGCAACAAAAATGATGCGAATCAAAAAAAGCAATGCCACTAATGACATTATAAACCCACTTACAAAAATGAGGTACAACGGTTTGCTGCTGGTACTCGTTATGGTTTCAATAGCCA
>SKIJ01000017.1 GCA_007116495.1 Cryomorphaceae bacterium
GCTGATGATGGCGGGCAGTAAAAAGAGTAACGCTTTTGGATCACCGTTCAACATAGCTTCCCCCTTGGTGAAAAAAATGATGACGGGAGGAATGCTCAGGGGTACGATGATGGCCGCATGCTTGAGAAGAAATCCTGCTCCAAACGAGTTGATGGGGTGTAGGTAATAGGTCATGTTTATCCATTGTGATTGCTACAAAGATAAGGGTTGCAGACCTTTTTTTGTGTAATCACAGAACGGATTTCCGTGCGCCCTAACCGATGAGTATAAGTGCTCAACAGAAAAGGCTTGGAAATGTAAAAGGATTTTTATTGATTATCCCGCAGGCCGGAGTCGGTAATGGCCTTGCAAAACCGCACCATATCGCGACTAAAGGCTTTGGCGTCACCGTGAAAGCGTTCTGCTGCACTGCCGTTGTCGTCGATTTTGTTGATTTCACTTACCAAGAGCCTGTTGGGCATCAGGCAGGCCTGAACGTAACTGGCAAAATGCGTCAGTTGATTCATGGCGTTTTGGCCACCGAGGGTACCAACACTTACACTTACCGCTCCAAAGGGGCGCCATTCGTATTCCTTGCGAAAATAGTCGAGGGTGTTTTTTAAACTCCCCGCCATACCGCCATTGTACTCCGGACTCACCACAACGATTCCGTCGGAGTCCAGCATTTTAGTGCGAATGGTTTCCAAGTCGCTTTTCAGTGATTCGTGACGCTTGTTGTTGTCGTCGAAAACGGGTAAACGGTACTTTGCTAAATCCAACAATTCAGCTTTCGCGCCGTACTCGTCGTTGATGTAGTTTGTAACGTATTCGGCTGCTTTTATAGATTGACGTCCACTGCGAGTGGATCCGGATATCACGAGTATATTGACCATGTGCGTTTATTTGTGGGGGCTTAACGTTTGCCGTTCGTTTAATGTTTTTAGCTGTTCTGTATTTCGGCAAAAATAATTCGCTCTGGTGTTAATTCATTTAAATTTGCATTGTGGAACATTGTTTTGTCAAATTATGACCGTATATTTCCACATAACTATTTATCCGTAATTGACCAGTCATGCTACTCAGCAGAATTGTAGTGTTCACATTCAGTTGCTGGCTGGCTGATGCCGCATTATTGGCACAGCCTGTTCAGTATCTCTTAACCAGTGACTACAGCGCGTCGGTAAATGACGTATGGGCTACTGCTGCCGGTGACTCCGTATGGGCAGCTACCAGTAATGGGGTGGTGCTGTTTACCAGAAACGGAACCCGACAAACCATTCATGTGCCGTCGTTTCACGCCTCTCGCGTCGTGCGCCACAACAACGTCATTTGGGTGGCCGGTAAAGATTCCATTGGGCAATACGTCAACGGAGAGTGGTCGTTTTTAAGCCAACGTCAAGGTATGCCATCCGATGGGGTGCGCATAAATGACATGGTGGTTCACCATAATGAACTTTGGTTTCTGGTCAATCAACGCCTCTATCGCGTCCATCGCAATCGCGCTATTGTTCGCGTTCTTAGGGAAGGGAACCTGTTGGCGTCAGACGGCACAACATTGTTTTTGGGGTTGTCGCGCTCGGGATTAACACAGCCTATTTTTACAATGAAGGATAACGAATGGGATACACTTCCGCCGCAAGGGCAATACAGTTATCGTCCGGCTGGTATGGACGTCGGCAACAACGGTGCTTTGATTGTGAGCCGAAATAATGGAAGTGTTGCGCGGTTTTCACAAGGAACGTGGCACAACGGCTTGCCCTTTAATACCGGTGTTCCATTGGGGGGTGGCGCTATAGGATTAAATGATTCGATCATATACATGCAGGCTCCGGCGTTTATGAACATTGTACGCATCACCCCCTCATCGATTGATACGCTCCACATTGAATACAGTGAACGGAATCCCAGGACAGCGGGATTGAGTAATAATGCTGTCAACTTCAAAGTATTTGGCAGTCGATTGTACAAGCTGTTGCGACGAAGAGTGGTCGTGTATTATCCCGAATTGGCATTGCAAAAAAATGGATTTGATGTGCTTGATGTCAATAACATTCGCTTGCCTGTTTTATCCAACGGTCGGGTAGGAGGCGGTCTTACGACTAAAGAACGTGTCTCGCATTCCGGTGTTGACGTGATCACAGAGCTGTCTCCTTGGCTGCGACTCGATTTTCGAGGCGAGCAACGGCTGCGATCGACCTTACACAAAGAGGCGGAAAATGATTTGTATTTCTCCGGGCCCAATGCGCGCCATTACGACTCTGCCTACGTTCACCGGTACAATGAGGTGTGGAAAATTAGCCGTGAAACAATTGATTACCACAAAGCACATTATCAGGATACCAACTACGTTATTCCCCGGGCTATAGCGCGCTGGCCGGTAGCCGGACGCGTTAACAATGGCGAGCCGGAGGAATTGGCACCTTACATAGATGTCAATAAAAATGGCGTTTACGATCCCGAGAATGGCGATTATCCCGCAGTTCCCGGACATCAAGCCGTTTACACAATTTTTACACCGCGACGAGGGCAAGCATTTTCCATGCACGATTACGATAATCTGCGTTTGGAAATACACCTCCTGGCCTATGCCTACGACTCAGCTGAGGCCCCGGAGTTAAACGATGCCGTTTTTCTCCATTACCGTGTGTTTAACCGTTCCAATTCCGACTATGGCGATGTGTTGTTTTCCCTAATGACGCACTTTGCGGATGAGCAGTATCATTTAACAGGGTCAGACAGTGCACGACAAGCGTGGTTTGGGTACCCTCGTTTCACCAATGCCAGTAGTATGCCTGCGGTAGCAATAGGCGCCTTCAACACCGAAATGAAGGGCTACATGTACTTCTACCGTTATCTGCGCACGGGAGATTTCAATTTTCGTCCACCGGTAACCACGGAAGAGCATTTGAGGGTGCTAAACGCACGTACCGCATTGGGGCGTCGTGTTCGTTTTGATAATCCGGACGGACCGGGCAGCATCCACAACGGTACGGGCTTCGGCGCGGGGTTCAATTTACCCCAAACCAATTGGCTGCTCAACGCAACGGCAAATTGGTATCACCCTCCGCTGTACGGTGATCCGGTGGTGGGTTTGCCCTATTTTAACTTGGGAACCATTCCGGTGAAATCGTCGGCTTGTTTGTCGCTGGTGCTTTGTGCCGGACAAGCTGCCGCAAATGGCCACAACCTGATTACGGCATCTGTTGATGCGGCGCTGCACAATTTAGACGCGGTGAGACAAATGTCTGCATTGTTCCCCTACGACTGCGGGGGACGGTTTATTTCCAATAGACAATTTGAAGCGCGAGAATTACACGTTTATCCCAATCCGATGCAATCCGGCGGACATTTTCGTATCCAGACAGATGAGTACGTTCAATACGTTGCGCTTTCAACGGCAACCGGTCAAACGCAATCGCTAAATGCATTGCCCTACGAGCGGGGTTGGGAGTTAGCGCTTCCGGAGAACCTGTCACCGGGAGTGTACGTCTTGCGTATTCACCTTCCCTATGGTGTGATTCATCGCAAGATTTTGGTTGCTGACAAACGTTAAGTATCCGATTGTATGACTTCAATAGGTTTGATGGATGCTTGTCCCTTTGTTGTTGTGAGAAGACGTTTTGGGCGGTTTGCGTGGTTCAAAAGTTCTGAATGAGGATTTTGGATTGCAGAATTTGAAACAAATGAATTGATATCGATTTTTGTGGCTTCCGTAAAAACCGTGAACAGCTGCTTCAATCCTAAATCAAAAACTATCTTTGCTCCATGAAGCACATTTTACCTCTACTTTTCTTTTTTCTCACCATTAATTTGAGTGCCCAGCTCCGTGAGTTTCAAATTACAGAGCGCAAGGCCGATGGCACCTCCGTGGTGGAGTCCAACACAGAATACCCCTATACTGCATACTTCAATTTTCAAGACTTAGATTGTTACTTTAGAATTAAGCGTTGGTTTTGTTGCGGTTGTTGCTTGAATTGAATAATATGGCTTATTTTACACTGCTTTTTTTATTGGTCTGATTTTGTGTAGTAACACTTTTGAGAAGATGAGGCAGCTGTTTTATATATTTGCGAAACAAGCATTCGATACTTCTTTTTATAATGCTTAAAATCCGTCAAGGTTGTGAAGTTGTGTTTAATGCTAAAAAAACACCACAGCATTAATATTTAAAATTTACGTTATTAACATGTTTAATTAAAACGTTCAAGCCATGAAGAACTCAATCTTGATTTCATTATTTTTCGTAATACCATGTTTGTTATTTTCTCACAATAATTTTGATGCAATCCATGATTTCGGAACGTATCAGGAAAATGGGGTATTGGTTGAGAGAAATGGTTTTATTGATAAAGATAGCAATGAAGTGCATGTACCTCAATATGATGAAATAAACCAATTTGGTGAATATCGGAAAGACTGGGCATTAATTTCAGTTAATGGTCTTTTAGGGTTTATTGATAAAAAGGGAAATGAAGTGGTCGCACCTCAGTATGATGAAATAAATCACTTTGGTGAATACCGGAAAGACTGGGCATTAATTTCAGTTAATGGACGTTTAGGGTTTATTGATAAAAAGGGAAATGAAGTGGTCGCACCTCAGTATGATGAAATAAACCACTTTGGTGAATACCGGAACGATTGGGCATTAATTTCAGCTAATGGACGTTTAGGGTTTATTGATAAAAAGGGAAACGAAGTGGTCGTACCTCAGTATGATGAAATAAACCACTTTGGTGAATATCGGAAAGACTGGGCATTAGTTAAAGCCAATGGACGATTAGGGTTTATTGATGAAGATGGAAATGAAGTCGCTGTAAGCCAGTATTCTAATATTATTATTGACGATGATGATGGTATTAAAAAATTAAAAAATGGTCAAAGAACGAAAATAAATAAGCTCTAAGCACAACATCGTATATCCAATGCAGGACTATGTGTTTGGTTTAACCTGTCTGCCTCGCATCAGCTTTTTTCCGTTGGATAGTTTTGAAGCCTGTAATCCTGCACTGCACACACACGCAAACCGATAATCATCTTCACTTACTCCTCCATCAACGACTCAATGTCATCCTGCTTTTCTTTTGCTGCCTTGTAGCCAATCTCAAATAATTCCTCTCCTTTGTTGAAATCAAATAAGCCGTACGAAAACGCACCGGTGACGTCAATTTGAACGTCACATTCCTCAAATCGCTTTTTGGTGGGGTACCACAGCGAAAGTTCAAAAATGCGTTCCGCAACGTGTTTCATCTTGTTGGGCAGTTTATCATTTTCACCGTGAACATTGATGTTGACACCGATGATGCGGAGGTTTTTTTCCTTTAACGGCTCAATGGGTAGGTTGTTGAGTACGCCACCATCAACGTATAGCTTCCCGTCTTTTTCTACGGGTTCAAAAATGATGGGGATGGACGCCGACGCAATGACCGCGTCAACAATGCTGCCCTCGGAAATCATTTCTGCACGACCGGATCGCAATTCAGAAACACAGGCGGTGAACGGTATTTCTAGCGTTTTGAAGTCGTCGTTTTGACAATTTTTTTCGAGGATTTTCCGAAGATATGCCATTTCGGATAAACCGCTTTTTCCCAAGGCCAGCTTAAAGACGTCAAACACGGATTTGGTTCGCACCTGTTCGAGGATATCCCTTGGCGGCAACCCCATGGCATATAGAGCGCCGGCGATGGCTCCGGCGCTGGTTCCGGATATCATGGCGGGTTTTACACCCATTTCATCCAATGCTTGCAAAACGCCCAGATGTGCTAATCCTCGGGCGCCACCACCACTTAAACACAGTCCAATTTCTGCCATGTTTTTAGAAGTCTAAGATTTCTTTTATGCGTTGTTCTACTTTGTCTGCGTTGGGAATCATGGTTTCTTCCAACACGGAGTTGAGCGGAATGGCGGGGAGGGTTTCACTGCCGATGACGTCCACCGGGGCTTCTAAATATTCAAAGCATTCACGCTGAATGCGGCCGGAGAGTGCTTGAGCAAAGCTGTTGGGCACGGCTTCTTCCGTTACAACTAAGCAGCGCCCAATGGCTTTGGTGCGCTCATTAATCAGCGCACTGTCGATGGGTACCAGTGTTCGCAAATCGAGTATTTCTACGCGACCGGGAAATGCGGCTGCGGCCGCTTTACTCCAATACACTCCCATTCCGTAGGTGACCACCAATAAGGCGCGACCTTGTTCAATTTCGTCCGGGTTTGCTTCAAGGGCTATGCGTCCTTTGCCAAACGGAATAACGTAATCTTCGTCGGGTTCAATGGTGCGCGCTTCTTCCGTTCCTTTTATTTTACTCCAATAAAGGCCCTTGTGTTCCAGCATCACCACCGGATTTGGGTCGTAATACGCCGATTTCATCAATCCTTTCAGGTCGGCTCCTGTGGATGGATAGGCCACTTTAATGCCGCGAATGTTGGTTACGATGCTTTCAACAGACGAGGAATGGTACGGGCCGCCTGAGCCGTATGCACCAATGGGTACGCGAATGATTGCGCTGGCCGGCCACTTACCGTTGCTGAGGTAGTAGGATCTGCTTAATTCGGTGAAGAGTTGGTTGAGCCCCGGCCAAATGTAGTCGGCAAACTGAACTTCTACGATGGGGCGTAATCCTGTAGCGGCCATACCTACAGTACTGCCAATGATGAATGCCTCTTGGATGGGTGTATTGAAAACGCGCTCGTCGCCAAATTGATCGCCTAAGGTAGCCGCTTCGCGGAAAACACCTCCAAGGCGCTTGCCCACATCTTGCCCGTAGAGCAGTGATTCGGGGTGCTTGCTCATGATTTCACGGATGGCAAATAACGCACTGTCTACCATTACCGTGCGTTCGCGGCCTTCCGGCTCTCTTACCCCTTTTTCTTCTGTAATAGGGGTTGGTGCGTAGTCGTGATCAAATAAGTCTTCCGGACGAGGGTCTTCGGCTTCCAGCGCAAGTTGGTAGTCGTCTTCGATACGTTTGCGACTGCTGCTGCTAATGGCGTCAAGTTCGGCTTGAGTAAAGCCATGTTCCAACAGGTACGATTCTAATACCGGAAGTGGGTCGCGTTTGGCGTGTTCTTCCAAGTCATCGCGGTAGAATTCCTTACGTACCCCGGAGGTGTGGTGACCAAGGAGCGGTACACGTGCGTGAATCATCACCGGTCGACGCTCGTTTCGTATGATGTGAATGGCCTTTTCAACGGTGCGCCAAGATTCGGCAAAGTTTGCTCCGTCTATGCTGAACACCTCTAATCCTTTAAAGCCGGCGGCAAATTCAGCTGCGTTTTGGGCGCGTGTTTCCTCGGCATTGGCAGAAATATCCCATTCGTTGTCTTGCACAAAGTATAAGATGGGCAATTGCTTTAAAACTGCCATTTGCAGCGCCTCACTCACCTCGCCTTCGGTCATGGCGGCATCACCTATGGAGCAAACCGCAATTGGTTTTTCGCCTTCGGCAAATGCGTCCATCTCAAATTGCTCGCGGTATTGAATCCCCATAGCGGCTCCGGTAATGGGGATGGCTTGCATGCCGGTTGCGGAACTTTGATGCGGTATTTTTGGCATGTCTTCGCGGTTCAAACTGGGGTGCGAATAATACGTTCGTCCACCGGAAAACGGGTCGTCGCGCTTGGCCAACAACTGAAGCATGAGTTCGTATGGACGCATACCTATGCCTAAGAGAATGCTGTCGTCGCGATAGTACGCGGATAAAAAATCTTGAGGTTTGAGTTGAAGCCCTAATGCGAGCTGTACGGCTTCGTGGCCGCGCGAGCAGGCGTGAACGTATTTGGCCGTTACGGTTTTGTTTTCTTCGTATAAATCACTCATCGAGCGCGCAGTGGTCATCAAGCTCCAAGCGCGTTCCAGTGTATCTTTTGATGGTTTATTCATGGTATTCAGGACAATATTCCGGTTATTTTGCAATACGGCATCTGTCAAAAATGCATATTTTTAGTGGTGCAAATATCGGTAACAAAAACGGTTTAGGCATGGCCAAAACATGACAGTTATTGCTGATTATCATCGCTGCTTTACGTTATTAGGCTTTTAACAAACCACGTTTAAAAACCCAAAAAGGTTGCATGCTAAACCAAAGATGCAGCCGTTATATTTGTACGATATTCACAGATGCATTTTTATTCTATGCGCACTGCATTACTCGTGTTGATGATGGCTCTTTTGAGTCCTCTGCTTAACGCCCAAATTACGGAAGCACAGCGACGTGCCGATCAGCATTTTCGAACGGCCATGACTGCTTACGAACAGCAAACCTACGCCAATGCGCGCGAGGGTTTTGAGCGCGCTTTGGCAACGGAAGCGCTTCCCTTAGAGCGTCGATTGGAAGCCCTTTACTACCGTGCCATATCTGCGCTAGAACTGTTTCACGCCGACGCGGAAAGTCTGATGAAATCGTTCATAGAGGAGTTTCCAACGTCGTCGTTTGTGAACCAAGCCAGGTTGTATCTCGGGCAGTTTTTCTTTAAAAACCGCAACTACCGTAAGAGCTTGATTTATCTGTCTGACGTTAACCCGCGGTACATCGAGCGCAAAAACCGGCAGGAATATCGGTTTCAACTCGGATACGCTCATTTTTCCAATGAAGATTATGCACAAGCGCGGGGCATTTTTGCTACACTAAAAAATGAAGATGGTCCATTTGCCGCCTCGGCGCGGTATTATTTTGCCCATATCATGTATGCAGAAGATGCCTTTTCGGAGGCGTTGGTCAACTTTGAGGCGTTGCGCAACGACCCCGCATTTGGTCAGATGGTGCCGTTTTACCTGGCCCACGTTTACTACCAAATGAAAGAATACGATAGCCTGTTTGTTTACGGTAACAAAATTTTGAGCAATGAGAATGCACCGCGTCGCATGGAAATTGCCAAACTGATGGGCGATGCGCACTATCGGCGTGAGGAATACAAGAACGCCATCGGGTTTTTCGAGCTCTTTCGGGAAGAAGGGGGTAAGCCCTCGCGCAACGACCACTACGAATTGGGCTTTAGTTACTACAAAGTTCAAAACTACGACAAGGCCATTGAGCACTTCAGCAAGGTGTCAATGAATAAAGACGAGCTGGCACAAATGACGTATTATCACTTAGGCGATTGCCACCTCAAGCGAGACGATAAAAAATCGGCGTTGACCGCTTTTGCTGCGGCTATGGACATCGACAAAGATCCGGTAATCGCCGAAGATGCTGCGTTTCAATTTGTAAAATTAAATTACCAGCTTGGCGGTGTGTTTCGCGATGTTGTTACCGCGCTCAACGAGTTTCAACGTCAATACCCAAACAGCGAACACACCCGTAAAATTAACACCTTGCTCGCGGATGCGCACTTGCGTTCGAAAAATTACAGTAGGGCCGCCGAGGCATTGAAAAAAACCGGTCTCCGTACAATCGAACAGCGGTCCATCTACCAAAAGGTGACTTATTTTCAAGGCATCGAAGCGTTTCAACAAGAGCGGTATAAGTCTGCCGTCGTCCACTTTGCGGAATCGCGAAAATATCCGATAGACCAAGTCCATTTGGCTCTGGCCTTGTACTGGGCAGCCGAGAGCTTTTTTCAAGTGATGGAATACGATGCCGCCATCGGCGCGTACCTCGAATTTCAGCAATCGCCCCAGGCGTTTTCCACCGATGTGTTTCCGTATTCCAACTACGGTTTGGGTTACGCTTATTACATGTCGGGTAAACTCCCGGAGGCCGCCAACGCATTTCGTCGCTTTAGTCGGGAGCGAAATGCTGATAACCGCCGTCGTCGCGACGGGTTGCTCCGACTTGCGGATGTGTACTTCCTCCAAGCGCAATACCCGCAAGCATTGGAATTTTACAGTCGCGTAAACGATCAATTTTCCGAGCACAACGCCTACGCGCATTTTCAAAAAGCCATTTGTTTGGGACTTACCGGTGAATCGCGACAAAAAATTGCCGCACTAGACGAATTGGTAAAGCGCGCTCCTAACTCTCCGTTGGCATTGGATGCGCGATTTGAAAAAGCATCTACCTACATTCAAATCGACGACTACGACCAGGCACTGCGGATTTACAAGGCGTTTATTCACGAGAACCCCAATCACCCCAACGCCCCAAAAGCAAAGCTGAATATGAGCTTGGCTTATCGCAACTTATCTCGGTATCAAGACGCTATTGATATGTTGTTTGAGATTGTGGATCAATACCCCAATACACCCGTAGCGCGAGAAGCAATTTCGTTCGGACAAAATGTATTTAGCGAGGCCGATCGCATGGCGGATTACGTGAGTTGGGTACAGCGCAGCGGCGGAGAAGATGTGGAGCAAGGCAAGCTCGATTCGGCACTTTACTTTTCTGCTTTCGACCATTACTCCACCGGTAATCATCAGGCAGCTGTAAGGGGATTTCAAGATTACGCTGAGCGTTTTCCCGTCGGATTGTTTCGCGTGGCCGCGTTGTTTTATCAGGCGGAATCTTACCAGCGTATGGACAGCCTGTCTCAAGCGCTCGATCTCTACGAAGACGTGTTGACCAACGAACGCACCGGGTTTTTTGAGCGTGCACTTCAACGCTCTGCCGATTTGCGTTACCAAAACAAAGATTTTGTACAAGCAGCCCATTATTACCGACAAATGTTGGATCGCGGATTAATGGATGACGACCGCTTATTGGCCAATGAACGTATGATGCGCATTGCCTATGCGCAGGCAGATTGGCCGCAATTAGAGGATTGGTCGGAGCGTGTACTAGCACTCAATCCGGAGCAGTCGAAACTCCAACGCGATGCCGAGTGGTTTCAGGCGCTTGCTCTTTACCGGCAGCACCGACGCCCCGAGGCCGATTCCGCACTGACGAGAATCGTTCGAGAGTATCAAGGTACGATGGCGGCAAATGCCAGTTATTTCTTGGCCGAGTTTGCGTTTGAAGACGGCGATTTTGAAACGACAAAAACAGCGGTCTACGGACTCATCGAAGCCCATCCAAACGAAGTTTTACTCCGCGATAAGGGGTTATACCTCTTGGCAAAGGTCTTCATCGAAGAAGATGATTACTTTCAAGCAGAGTACTCATTGGACTTTGTGATTCAGTCCGATACCGATGAAGAGCTTGTAAAACAAGCCAAACAGCTGAAAACCGTGCTCGATGAATTGCGCTCGAGTGGTGAAGCAACCGAATCCGATTCGTGGGAAGTTGAGCCCGGAGCAACGCAACCAAGAGAGGTAGAGGATGAACTGCCATCGCAAGAGGACGACAATACTGAAGACGAAGACAACCAAACCGAAGATGATGAACAAGAGTAAAATTACCTTTATGTTGTCGCTCTTGTGGCTGCCTACTTTGGTGTTTGCGCAAAGCGACTTGGGCAACATACAGTTGGATGTGACCCGCGCATTTGAAGGAGAAGTGCAGCAGGCGCGTAAAATCAACGACATTCCACGCATCGACGATACGCTAAGTACGGATGTTCAACTCGATTATCAAATTAGACCGCGTTCGGTATTTACCGATTTTGCTCCGGAACCACTGTCACCAGCACGCATAAAACGCGTTCCGGCGGCAAAGTTGCCCAAGGTTATGGCGCGCTTAGGTTTAGGTAATTACCGTACACCACTGGCCGAATTATCGTTTGCCAGCGATCGCTCTCGCAACCAATCGTGGGGCGTAAAAGGACGGCATTTTTCCACTCAGTCTGGTGTGCCAAATACGCATTTTGGCGAGGTACAAGACCTGTCCAATGTCAACTTTCTGAGTGAAAACAATCTATCGGCACATTACCGCAGATTTTTTCGAGATTACACCCTTACCACTCGGGCACAGGGTTTTTACTTCGCCAATAACCTCTACGGGGTACCTGCGCTTGATTGGAACGAAGACCTAGTATACGGAGATCCCACCAGACAGAGCTTCCTGGGGGGGATGGCCAATGTGTCGCTCAACAGCCAAAAGACCAAACAGAATCGCCTTTACGACGACGGGCATCTTCAGTATCGCTTCTTAGTCGATCGATTTGGTTCAGATGAGCATCACGTTGCTTTTCCCACAAGATGGTCATTTCCTGTCGACGACCAATTAGTGAAGTTCGACCTAAACGCCGAATATCAAAACGCCTCTTCCACCACCACCGACTACCAAATGATGGCAGAGTACGTCAGTGTTCATGCTTATCCTCACCTTGATTACATTCAAGATGAATTAAGCCTCAATATTGGTTTGAATTTCATCTATAACGACAACAATCTCATTTACCGAGGTGAGCAGCAGGATTTGGACAACGTATTTCTTTATCCGGAAATCATCGCTCGGTATGGGGTTGCACCGGATGTATTTGAGCTGTTTGGTGGTGTTAACTACGACTTCAGTTTGAATACCACTGCCGACATCATTCGCGAGGTTCCTTGGATGAATCCCGGTTTGCGTTTGCAGCCCACACGTAAAGAAGATTTTTTCGTAGGGAGTAGTGTGTTGGTGATCCCGGGGCTGAGTTTGGAAGCAACTGCTCGCTATGTGAACTGGCGCGACTTAGCAACGTTTTACCGCGATCCCATTGCCATGACAAACGCCAATGCGCTTCAGGGAATGGATATACGCTACATTACCGGTAATGAGCTGGGGTTGTCCGGTAGCGTGCAATATAAATACAGCACCGACCTGAGCTTTGGGTCTCATCTCAGCTATTCCCGCTACGAATTTGAGGGTGGAGACATTCCATACCACTTAGCGCCTGTGCGCGGAGGACTCAATGTGCGCTACACGTTTAGAAACAAAATTGCACTAAAGACCGAACTGATTTACATGGGTGAGCGAGAAGCCTTTAACCCGCAAGCCGAAGACATTGCAGCGTTGGAAACGGTGGTGTGGGATGACGATTTTCACGTGCTGCCGGCGTTTTGGGATATGGACGTGCAAATCGATTACTTCTTCAGTCAAAATCTAAACGTTTTTCTAAAGGTTCACAACGCATTTGCCAGTCGTTACGATATGTATTTGGGATATGGTGCTCAGCGCTTTTTGTTTTTAGCGGGCTTGTCCTTTAAACTGTAAATCCAGCCCTTGAGGGTTGATGACAATACTCGAATTATGGAAGAAAAACCACTCTTGCGCCTCAACCACGTTTACATCGCGCAACGCGACAAGGTTGTGCTATCCGAAGTTGATATGGAGGTTCATCCGGGGGATTTTATTTATCTCATTGGAAACACCGGAAGCGGAAAGTCGTCTTTATTGAAAACGCTTTACGCCGATCTTCCGTTGAAAGAGGGGCAAGCTGATGTTGTGGGCATGTCTTTGGCAGACATTAAAGAAAAAGATATCCCCACTCTGAGACGCAACATTGGCATTGTGTTTCAGGATTTTCAACTGCTGCCGGATCGCAACGTGCGCGACAACCTCATGTTTGTCCTCAAGGCCACCGGTTGGAAAGAGAAATCAAAAATGGAAGAACGCATCCGCTACGTCCTCAAGCGCGTGGATATGGAGACAAAGCACCTCGCTATGCCCCACCAACTTTCGGGCGGGGAGCAGCAACGCGTCGCCATAGCGCGCGCATTGCTCAACGACCCACAGCTCATTCTGGCCGACGAGCCAACGGGTAACTTAGATCCGTCTACCAGCGAGGAAATCATGCTGCTATTAAAGGAGATTTCCCAAAGTGGACGTGCCATTCTAATGGCTACCCACGATTATTCGCTCATTTTGAAGTTTCCGTCGCGAACGCTTAAATGCCAAGACGGAAAAGTGTTTGAAACCATGCAAACACGATTGTAAATGCTGTCGGTACTCATACCAACACTGCGCTATGATCCCACTCAATTGGTCAGTGCATTACACCATCAGCTTACGGACGCAGGCATCCCTTTTGAAATTATCGTTGCAGATGACGCACCTGATTCTCCTATGGGGGGTGTCCATACGCAGCTGATGACCCAATTTCCCAAATGTCGAGCATTGATACGCGAAACCAATCTCGGTGCGTTTGATAATCGCATGGCTCTGGCCAATGATGCCGCTTACGGTAGGTTGCTTTTTTTAGATGAGGATGCTGTTTTACCGGATCAATTCATCCATCGCTATCTCGAACATATTAAGACAAAGGGAAATGTTGTGCTTGGAGGTTCCCGGTTTGACTCCAAAACGCCAAATAATCCAGCTCTTCACCTGCGGTGGAAAGTAGGAAAAAAACGAGAATCTACGCCGGCAAGAATACGTCAGCGCGATCCCTATTCGCGGTTTATTACCTGTAATTTCATCATCGATGCGGACGTGATGCGTGTCTTGCCCAAACACGATGAAATATCCGGTTACGGACATGAAGACACGATGATGGGCTATGATTTGCGCTATGCGTTCGTGCCTTTGGTACACGTAGACAATCCCATAGGCCATGCTCAACTGGATGATGCGGAAGTGTTTCTACGAAAGACCCGTACGGCGGTATCAAATTTGGCGCGACTGATTGCCGCAGGAATGATTGATGAGGACGTAAAACTGTACAAGTATTACCGTCGCGTGGAAACGACGGGTATGAAGGGCGTGCTGGCTGCGTATGTTCAGAGCAACAGTGCGCGAATGGAAGCACGATTAAGTCGGTCAAACCCTCCGCTTAGGTTGTACGATTTGTACAAACTCGGTCATCTTTGCTTGGCCATGAAAACCCTCTGATTGATATCAGAGACTGCAGTTGGATACAGAGTTCCCCAGGCGAACAATTGTTCCGTTATCGCAGTAGCAAGAATCTCCTGTGGTTGTTTTTACGAAATTCAAATCGCAGCGGTTCATTACCAGGTAGTTGATACTACGTTCATCGAGATTGTGGCTCCGAACCTGAGGGTTTACGGTTCCGCCGCTGGTAGCAAAGCGCGAATTGCGGCTGGTAAATAATCCAACTCCGTTTTCCACATTGGTGAAAAGTGGTTTTTCTTGCGCAATACCCGGCGATGGACGGTTGACTTCAATGTACGGGCGCATATCTGTACCGCCCACCACAGCTTCAAAGTAAATCCGACGCATAAAGCGCAGCATGTTGTCGTCTTTGGGAATGTTTGATTCAAGAACCGCATAAAAATTTTCCCCGTTTAGCGTACCACGAATGGCGCTTGATGTGATGTCGTTGGTGGGAATGCGGTATGAAATGTATTTTTCTTCAATGGCATCTGGATTGTTCAGCGGGCGTTCGGCATAGTAAATATGAACAATAACATCGTAAACGGAGGCGTTGTTAGCCGGAGTATACTGGATGGTTGGGTTGAGTGGCTCGCGATTGGCGTTTGCCAAACCTAAGTTAATACCCGGACGAGTAAAAATATTTCCCTGTGCATTGAGCCAATTTGCAATGCTTGTAACCGAAGTAACCGTAGGTCCACCGTCGGGTTTATTGATTTCAAGGCGGTAAATAAGATCTTCTTCAATGGTTTCCGTTGTGTAATACAAGTGAAAATCGTCGGTGGTAAACGCACCGTCATCACTCATTCTTCCGGGTAAGTCAATACGCGAAAGTCGAAACCGATTTTGCTCTACGCTGTCATCATTTAGCGCAATCATATCTACCTCGATGTTGTCGTAATAAAACGAATCGGATACGCCGGCCATTTCTGCCGGTGGAAGATCGCCTAAAAAGGCTTTGCCAATGCGTACGAACTGTGTGTCTAAATTGGGGTCAAGCACACCGTATACATAGGCAATGTCTTTCCATTCTGCGTTTACGGGTAAGTCGTTGCTGCATTGCCAACTGGTAATTACGACGACGAATATGAATAATATGCGTTTAAACATTGATGATTTTTTATAAAGTATGCAAATATATGATGCCAAAGCGAGCTAATCTTCATCTAAACCAAATTGAACAACGAACTGTTTATATTTTATAAAAAACGACACACAATGATACAACGCCGCGACAGTGTATGGGTGGCTGCACCTTTAAATGAAGTTTGGAATTTTTTTTCAAACCCCGACAACCTTAAAGAAATAACCCCGGATGATATGGGATTTGAGACCGTCAATGAAATGCCTGAATCTATGTATGCGGGCATGATGATTCATCACAAAGTACGCCCTTTTGCCGGCGTCGCATTGAGTTGGATAACGGAGATCACACACGTTGTAAAGGAATCTTATTTTGTTGATGAGCAACGTTTTGGTCCTTTTTCAATGTGGCATCACGAGCATCATTTTGCGGAAGAAAATGGTGGCACAAGAATTACAGATATCATTTCGTATCGCGTGCCGCTGGGTGCGTTGGGTAACCTCTTTGAGCCGTTGCTCGTGGCGCCTAAAGTGCGAAATACATTTGCATACAGAACAAAGCGCGTGAAAGAAATTTTTGGCGGTCAATAAACAATACCAATAGACAAACCTTTTAAATATGTGGATAATCAGTAGATATGAACGATAAGATAATTTTTGGGATTGATTTTGGAAGTAAGCGTTCAGGTAATACGGTCATTGCGGCCTTTAGAGATATGCGTGTTGACTTTTTAGACACTGAAAAAGGGGTTGATGCTGATGCGTTTATTTTAAATGCAGTTGACCACTACAAACCCGATATCATTTTTCTCGACGCACCGTTGTCGCTACCCGGTCGCTATTGCAACATTTCCGGTTGCGAGTGCTACAACTTTCGACATGCAGATGTGGAATTGAAGGCCATGTCGCCAATGTTTTTAGGAGGTCTTACAGCACGTGCCATTGCCATTAAAGACAAATGCGTGGCCATGGGCATTGAGGTCTTCGAAACCTATCCAAAAGCTCAGGCTACAAAGTACGATTTAAAGAAGAGAGGCTATAAAGGCAATAAGTTAGCTCTAAAATTGTGTGCCGACTTAGTTGCGGAAAGTGTTCATCCCGATATACGTTTGTGTAAAAAAGAGATAATTACCTGGCATCACCTCGACGCGCTATTGGCATTGATATCGGCAATGTGTTATCTTCAAGGGCACGGTAAGGTATTTGGCAAACCAGAAGAAGGACTCATTTACGTATGATTCTGCGACTGATTTTGGGCGATCAGCTCAACGAAAATCACTCGTGGTTTACCGATGACCAAGAAGCAGTCTACGTGTTGATGGAAATGCGCCAAGAAACGGATTACGTGGCGCATCACATTCAAAAGGTAATGGCGTTTTTTCTTGCCATGCGCTCGTTCTCTGAATCACTTACGTCTAAAGGATATGACGTTCATTATTTGACATTGGACGATGCGACCAACACCCATTCATTGACAGACAATCTCGATTGGCTGGCGGATCATTACAACGCCGAAGGCATCCAGTATCAGCTGCCCGACGAATATCGACTCGATGCTCAGCTCACTGAGTGGTCAAAAACAAAAGACATTCCGGTACAGGCTGTTTCCACCGAACACTTCCTTACAAAGCGTTACGATTTACGTGACTTTTTTGAGGGAAAGAAAACGTACTTGATGGAATCGTTTTACCGCATGATGCGCAAGACGCACAACATCTTGATGCAACCCAACGGACAGCCCGAAGGCGATAAGTGGAACTACGACAAGGAAAACCGCAGCAAATTACCCGCAAAAGCAACACTGCCCCCGGTTAAGTTTTTTCATCGCGACGCAACCGATGTGTTCAACACAATTGAAAAGGCCGGAGTGAAGACCATAGGCTCCGTCAATCCCAAAGAGTTTATCTGGCCTGTAACGCGCAGTGAGGGTTTGGAAATGCTGGAATGGTTTTGTGACAATGCGCTGCATACGTTTGGAAAATATCAAGATGCCATGCATACCGACGGTTGGAGTTTGTACCACTCTCGCCTGTCGTTTTTGATGAATGCAAAAATACTGTCGCCCTTAGAGGTTGTAGAACGCTGCGTAGAGGAGTGGCGAGCGCGTAAAGATGAGATCAGCTTAGCGCAAATCGAAGGGTTTGTTCGCCAAATCATCGGTTGGCGCGAATACATGCGCGGCGTGTATTGGGCACACATGCCGGACTACGCAAAGAAAAACAAACTCAATCATCAGCGTAAATTGCCGGATTGGTTTTGGACGGGGGAAACCGATATGAACTGTTTGAAACACGCCATTAACCAATCGTTAGACTATGCGTATGCCCACCACATCCAACGTTTGATGGTAACCGGTAACTTTGCCTTACTGGCTGGCGTTCACCCGGATGAGGTAGATGCATGGTATTTGGGGATCTACATTGACGCCATCGAATGGGTGGAAATTACCAACACACGAGGCATGAGCCAATTCGCCGATGGGGGCATCGTGGGTACCAAGCCCTACGTATCATCGGCCAACTACATCAAGAAAATGAGCAACTACTGCGATGGTTGCACGTACGACCCCAAAAAACGTCACGGAGAAGGCGCTTGCCCATTCAATAGTTTGTACTGGCACTTCTACGACCGCCATCGCGATGAACTGGCCAATAATCCCCGCATAGGCATGATGTACCGTACTTGGGATAAGATGAAACCCGAAGACAAACGACACCTGCTCGAGTGGGGAGATGGTTTATTGGGTGATTTGAATTCTCTTTAATTTGGTGTTATAAAAACGATAGACGTAGAGACGATTTAACGTAGACGCGATATAACGTAGAGACTTAGCATGCTAAGTCTCTACTGAATTTTTATCTGTACGCGTGTTTTTCATAGAATAATCGTTTTTCTTTTCTATTTTTGACAAAACATTTGTCAGAATGATCAAGCCATTCAACTGTATTTTTGTATTGCTTATATCCTCCATTGCGCTTCATGCGCAAGACGAAAAGCGTATAGGTATCCAAACCAATGTGATGACTCTTTTGCGTCCTGTGCTACCTGCGTTTAATGTGGGTGTAATGATTGAAGATGGAAAACGGCAATACACCATTGAAACGGATGTGGGTCTTTTTCTCTCAACACCTTTTGGGCCGTCCAATGAAGAACTGCGTTTGAATGGTTTTTCCAGTCAGTACCGAGATGGGTTTTCTGCCGATATTACGGGTGGAGTGCATTGGTTTATCAATGATAATAAAACCATTTACCATGGACTGCGCGGAAATATTGGGCGCTATTCGTTTAATCATCAACAAACCCTCTGCGTTGATGCAGAAAGCGTTGGGGGTGTTTGTCTGTGTAATGAGTTGGAAGACAATCGCTTTAGCACCTCGCATTGGCGTTTTGGTATTCATTATCGCTTGGGATTTATTTTTCCCTTGAAGAATGAAAACGAACTCGAGTTCAGCTTTGACGTGGGGGTGTTTGCGTTCTTGCGCAACAATACCTCGGCGTTAGGACAACACGAGATATGCAGCAGTATCAGTTCTCGTGACCCACAGCCGTTTTTTCCTTTAGCGTTTGATCTCTTAGATAATGTCATTTTTGACTTTGAACGCGACGCCCAAGCCTATCTGCGTTTCAACCTAGTTTATCGATTCATGTTGTAAACATTCCCCTGAATATGATGCGTTATTTTCAAATCTTTATATTGGTCTTCATTTTCATTGGCTGTGGTGACGATGGTGGTCAGTTAACCGAATTCTCAGTACGCGTAACAGCGTCTGACGACAATGCACCTTTAGAAGGCGTGCGGGTTCAGCTCAGACAGAGTGGTGCAGTGGTGATCATCAATCGCGATGAACATTTTTTCGACGAATATCCAATGTTTATAACCAACAATCAGGGAACTACTCAAGGTCATTTTTTTACCGATCAGGGCAGTTTATCTGTGCTTCGCATCGCTGCACTCGACGTTGATGAACCCGATTGTTACCCCAATAGATTATTGGTAGAGGGAATGACAAATAGCGTTTCGATAAATGCACTGCGCAAGAATGCAAAACTTCGCCTTGAATTGTCAAATTATCAACCCCAAACTAATATTGATCAAGTAAGGTTACTGCTTACGCATAAACCCAACGATCAAGGTGGTGATTGCAATGCCATTTTGTTTGATGACATCATTGATCTCAACAACACATCAACCTTCGAGCTGCCCATTTATCCCTTCGGAGACTATACGTTGGAAATAGGAACCCGTTCGTTTGGTGTGTTTGATTTCATTTCATTTTCTCCTTCCCAATCAGATACGCTGGTGGTCATTACACCTTAACGTACGTAATCGGCTATGGCCAATGTCGACACGAAACTCAATTTTACGCAAGCCTTTGCCGCATGAGTTTTATATGACAATCGCGGTTGCTTTAGCTGTTAATGAATGGTTAGAGTTTTTTTAATTATATTAGCGCCTTTAAAAACACAAAAAATATGAAACAGCTTTTCTTTACAGTGGCGTCAACATTCGCTCTTTTTGCGATCACAAGTTGTGGCAATACCGAAGGAACAGAACGCATTCCGGAGTGTCGTAACCTCAAAACCATGAACGCCTGCCAATCGTGTTGCATCGATAATGGATGGGATACAGGTTCTTATTTACTATCTGAAGATGTATGTGAGTGCATTAACCTGGATAGCGATCGTTAAATTTTAATACTTTTTGACTGCGATTTAATCCATGCGATGAAGGCATGTGTTGTATTTTAGCACAACATCTAAAATGCCCTTATCATGGAAGAATTTAATATCGCACAATTGGCGTTGTATTTTTTACTGGCTTTAGCCATATTTAAAGCCATCATCATCGTCAAGGAAAAGACATCGGTTGTGGTGGAGCGTCTGGGGAAGTTTACGCGCATTGCCCAACCGGGAATAGGCATCATCATACCGTTCATTGATAAAAAGTCGGGAATTGTAAATCTTCGCGTCCAACAATTGGACGTGGAAGTAGAAACCAAAACCAAAGACGATGTATTTGTCAAGCTCAAAGTAAGCGTACAGTTTCAAGTCAAATCGCAGCGCGTTCGCGAGGCCTTCTACAGTTTAGACAATCCGCGTAACCAGATTTCATCCTACGTATTCGACGATGTGCGCTCGGAGGTCCCCAAAATGGATCTTGACGATGTGTTTGCCAAAAAAGAAGACATTGCTTTAGCTGTTGCGCAAAATCTGCGTGAAGCAATGGAAGAGTACGGTTTTAAAATTGTAAAAACACTCATCACCGACATTGACCCCGACGACAGGGTAAAGGTGGCAATGAATAAAATTAATGCGGCCAAGCGCGAGAAATACGCCACCATGGAAGAAGCCGAGGCGTATAAAATTCGCGTGGTTAAGGAAGCAGAAGCGGAAGCCGAAAGCAAGCGTTTGTCGGGTGAGGGGATTGCAAATCAACGTCTGGAAATCGTTCGTGGATTTAAAGAATCGGTTGAGGATTTCCAGCGTTCACTAAAAGATGTAACGCATGAAGAAGTGATGCAATTCGTTTTACTTACCCAATACTTCGATACCATTAACAACGTAGGGGCAAATTCCAAAAATACCTCCATTTTAATTCCTCATTCACCTTCCGCAATGAAGGACTTCCAGGATCAAATCATCCAAGGAACCTTTGTGGGGAACAAGCTTCGCGATTATGCGCAGGCTAACGAAGACGATGCCGCAGCCGATGATGCTGCACAGAAAAAAAACTATGACGCTAAGCGTTCTAAAAACGAATAACCAATGGCGGTAACTAAGCCGGTTGATATTTTTGCAAATAAGGATTTACGCGAAGCCGTACGTTCATACGTCGATGCCCCCGATGACGCTTTAGACAATCTTTTCGAGAAAATGAAACGTCGCAGTGTGAGAAAAAATGAACACCTGATAAAACAAGGTGAACAACCGGCTGCGTTTATTCTCATTGAGCGGGGTGTGCTGATGACCTATTTCACCGATGCCTCAGAGTACGACCACGTGCTTATGTTTGGTTTTTCCGGTTGGTGGACCGGCGATATTAAAGGAATTACCCAAAATATGGCCTCTGATTATTCCGTAAAAGCCTTAACAGATGCCGAGGTATATGAATTAGACAACAATAGTTTTGAGCTGATTTGTCGGCAGCATCCGATTTTTGATCGTTATTTTCGAAAGATTTTCCAAAACAGCTTGGTTACTCATCAAAAACGCATCATGCGCCAGATTTCCACAAATGCAGAAGAAAAATATCGAGTGTTTCGCGCACGCTTCCCCAAAATAGAATTGGTGGTGGCGCAAAAACACATAGCTTCTTATCTTGGAATTACACCCGAGTTTTTTAGTGCGCTGCGCAAAAAAATGAATACAGCGGACACCCGTAAAGGGTAACGCAGTTGTCCATATTTGTTGCAAACCATTTACGAAGTCGACACGTCTTCCCTTAGAGCTGTCGACCTAACCACCTACGCGCAGCTTAATCATCCAGCGGTAATCGAATGGGTTGCCGATGTTTTCTCCGTGGCGATAATAAAAGCCCAACCCAAATTGCCGAAAAACGCGCAGCAATTCTACACCCGATTCAACGATAACGTCGTTGGGCGTCAGCGTTGGTAATCCGAGGTGTTCGCCCGCTTGATCTGCTGCATTTCCCACCAGCACTTTGCCTACAAATGCCAATTCAGGAAACGCATCATTTCTGCGAAACAAACGCTGCTCGGTGTTCCAACGTGTCATCAAGCTGATGTATTCTTGATACAGCAGTTGGTTGAATCCCATCGTTTCCCACGCAAACTCGTCCGCTATGTTAGCGTAAGGTAGCCAACCATCGGTAACTGCCAAGTTTGCTGCCGGTGTAAAGAGGTAACTGTAGGGAACAGTTCCTTGTGTTGTTCCGGCACTTAAGCGATGAGAAAATTCGCCCAGAGTGAACGAGCGATGGCGATGGTCGATTTGTAGATCGGCACGAAAAAATGAACCGGCGTCAACAGACCATTCGTCGATGGTGTGCTCTAAGCGGTGATGAATGACAGGGTACCCTCTATCAACCAAACTTCGGCGACCGCGATTCTCCATGATTTTTTCACGTGGTGCCCAACGGCTTTCCCAGCGTGCAGAGGTGAATGTAAATCCGTTTTCAAAGCGATTGTTGTTTACGGAAGGTGCATTAAACCAATATTCGCCGCCCACTATAAACCGGTTTTCACGATGCACGGCAAACCGGTTTTGCCATTTAGGTGTGGGTTGCCACAACAGGTAAGCTTGAGCACTGCTTACCTGGTCAAACACCGAAACAAAATAACTGCGCACATTGGTAATGGCGCTGAAAATAGATCCGCGAGGCATCATGTCGAAGGGCTGCCTACCGGCTTCTTGAATGTCAAAAATGTATTGCCCTCCCAGGCGTAATTGCGATTTGCGGTGAAGAATGAGTTCACCCCCATAACCGTATTTCCAGGCACCGTCGCGAAATCCGTAACCACCGTGACCGTAGAGTTCCAATCGGCGCGAAAGGTGGTAATTGGTGCGGCCACCTAAACCGAGGTAAACATTTTCCAGTTGGTTGATGCGGACGAGTTTTTTTAAGTCTAAGTCGACGTAACGGAATCGGATGAACCCATCCGATATGGCCTGCATTCCCTTTGCCAAACGGTCGAAGTTAAGTTCTTCTCCCAAGCTATCAATCGACTCATACGTTCGGATATCGCGCAGATTGAGAGGAATTTGTCGTTTGCTGCTCCAAAACGCTTCGTCTTTGTCTCCGGCAGTCTCGTCGATGCGCACACTAAGCCGGCCGACGTCGCGTAGCTTAATCTCTTCCTGAATGTCGATGTCTGTGAGGTAGGTGCGAATGGTGCCTTCTAATTTCCCCCTGTATTTCACAGTTTTAGCCGTATCGATGTATCCCGCTAAATCAATGTTGTTGAACACTATGTCTACGTGAAGCTGGGTGGGAAACCAGGCTTTGTTTTTCTCGTAAAGCTGTTGGATGCTGATGCTGAATCCATCATCGGGCATAATGGCAGGCTTGGCACTTACCGAACGGATGGCCATATCGGGTGTTTGCACCTGCAATTGGCCGGTGAGTCCATTGACGTTGCGGTCGGGTCGCGGTCGAAACTGTATGGTAAATATCGTATCTTTCCCGTCATCGACCAGCATGGTATCGGTAATCAGATAGTGGTAATCGCGTTCCAAACGGCGGTTTATGGGGCTGATGTAATTGACATCCAATAAACTAAACTCCGGATTGTAAAATGTAAAGCTCTGTAATTGGGCACCGAGCACGGCAAAGAGGGGCTCTTTAAACCCGGATGTCCGCGTGGCAATCACATCCTCCGTTACGCGTCCCGGGCGTCGATACTGACGATTACTCACCGATTCCGAAAGAAAAAAGTCTTGGGTTTTAAAGGTTTTGAACTCTTCGGTGTAGGCCTCTTTTGGTATGGTATCGAAGCCATCCGGTAATTCGGGGATGACCACACCCAGGCGCATTTTATTGTAGTTTTTGCAGCGGTACTGGCGGAGATTCTCGTGATCGTTTTGCTTGCGGTTATCCATTATGCCGCGTATCAACCTCAACGCGGGGTTAACGCCGGGAAGAACGTCTACTGCTGCCAAATCGGTGGCAGTTTTTTTTAATTTTACGTAAACAGTATCGCCGGATTGAATGGTAAGCGTTTGCGGTTCAAACCCAATGTAGCTGACGCGTATCTCGGTTGGAAAGGAGATGTCACGCAATTCAAACCAGCCCTCTATGTCGGTAACGGTTCCTTTGCGTTTGCCTACTATTTCCACGTTGGCAAACGGTAGGGGCTCTTCGGAGCTTGTTACTCTGCCCGGTAACGATTGCGAAAAAAGGTGTCCCAAAGGAAGTACACATGCCAAAAATCCAAGTAGACAGTTTTTCATTGTTTCTTATTTAGGTTATTCTCCCCACGAATGCGGTGCTTTTCTCCATTCTGAAAGCGTTTGCAGTTCACTGTTAGCAACGTAATTACGGGCCACGGCTTCTTCAACGAGATAGCTGTACGACGACAGAGTGTGCAACGGGCACTGGGCTGTGGTCATATTGGTCGTAGCAACGTCAAATTCGTAGGTAAAAATGGCGAGCATACCCAATATTTGGCTGTCTTCTTTGCGTAGAGCATCCACAGCGAGTAAACTGCTTTTCCCGGTACTCACCAAATCTTCAATCACTAAAACCCGTTTGCCTTGGGGAAGGTATCCCTCAATTTGATTTTTTCGTCCGTGCGATTTTGCTTCCGGTCGTACGTAAACAAATGGCAGACCTAATTCGTCAGCAACCAAGGCACCTATAGCGATGGCACCAGTGGCAACGCCGGCGATGACCTCAGCATCGGGGTAAAGCATTCGTGCGGCCTCCGACATGTTGTGTTTGAGGTAATTGCGTACTTCAGGGTGCGATAAGGCCATGCGGTTGTCGCAGTAAATGGGCGACTTCCAGCCACTTGCCCAGGTAAATGGAGCGTCGGGTTGAAGTTTAATGGCTTTGATATTCAATAAATGGGCAGCAGTAGTTCGTGCCGTATCTTTGCGGTAGGTGTTTATAATTGAATCCATGCCACAAAAATATGTATAAAGTATACATCAACCACGCCGAATTGCGAATTGCACAACAACGCGATCAACAGGCATATGCGGTTTACGATTGTCGCGACTCATTTGATTGGAAACGCTTGTATGAGCAGCTAAAACGAACAGAGCAACACAGGGTGTATAATGTTGTTTGTGCGTTTCCTGAAGATGCATTTGCCGAATTCGCAAGTCATTTTACCTCGATTGATGCGGCTGGTGGTTTAGTGACAAACCAGTCGGGTGAACTATTAATGATCCGGCGTTTAGGAAAGTGGGATTTACCTAAAGGGAAAATGGAAAACGGTGAAAATCCGCCCGACACAGCTCTGCGTGAAGTTGAAGAGGAATGTGGAATAAATCAATTAACCATCAAACACACACAGGCATTTATCACTTATCATACCTATGAACTCAATCAGGAGCGCATCTTAAAGCGAACGTTTTGGTATGGTATGCAGTCTGGGTTTTCCAAACAATTGGTACCACAAAAAGAAGAGGGCATTACAAAAGTAGAGTGGGTGTCACCCGACGAAACACTTGAGGAGAAATTACGCAATACCTATCAAAACATCATTGATGTGATTCGCGCACTGGGTTGACCTCCCTACCGCAATACGACACCTTTGGGCACGAGGCTGCTGTAGTCGCCACCATTGCGTGTTACGTCGCGTACGATGCTTGAACTGATGTAGGCGTATCGCGCAGCGGTGAGTAGAAAGATTGTCTCCACGTCGCCGGTGAGCTGTCGGTTTGTTTGCGCAATGGCTTTTTCAAATTCAAAGTCTGCCGGATTCCGAAGTCCTCTCAGAATAAACTGCGCGCCTACGTCACGACAATAATCAACGGTGAGGCCTTCGTAATGAGCAACTTTGATGCTTTTTTCATTGGCAAAAACGCGCTCGATGAATTGAATGCGTGTTGGTAAATCAAACATGTATGATTTATTGGCATTCACGCCAACGGCAATGATGATTTCGTCAAATAAGGGCAGGGCGCGACTAATGATATCGTAATGCCCCATGGTGATGGGGTCGAAAGAACCGGGGAATACTGCTGTTCGCTTTTTCATGATGCAAATGTAATGGATGTTTGATATACATCGAGGTTAACCTCCGTACAATCCTTTTTTGTTGCTACTTTTGCCACAAAACATACCCAATGAGCTTTTTTCGCTTTCTTGTTAGCAAGCATTTATGGTTGTCTGTTCTTGCCATGGTCATCATTGTGGTTGGATTGATATGGGGTACACTAAAGTGGCTCAATCATTTTACATTACAAGATGTGACGATTACGCTGCCCAACCTTCAAACATTCTCCCTTAGCGAAGCTGAAGATACGTTAGAAGCTTTGGGGCTGCGTTTCGATGTTGTTGACTCCAGTGACTATTTTCCAGACTATCCACGCTCTTCAGTGATTGATCAATTTCCGGAGGCCGGTGTGGCAGTAAAACCCAACCGTCGCATTTCTCTTACCCTCAATGCCCGTGATTTCAAAAAAGTACCCGTGCCCGATGTGATTGAAAAAACCAGGCGGCGCGCTTTGTACGATTTGGAGTCAAAGGGATTTGTAGTAGGCAAACTCGAATACGTGCCTTACATAGGAAAAGACGTTGTGGTGGGCATCAGTCACAAGGGCTCTGAGCTCATACTTCCCGTGGAACTTATGCAAGGCAGCACCATTGACCTCATCATTGGCATGGGCTTGTCGAGCGAGCGTGTTCGCGTTCCGTATTTAAAAAACCTGTCGATGGATGATGCACGAGAAAAACTAAATGCATTTTCTCTAAACGTAGGTGCCGTGGTCTACGACGACGAACTGGGAGATACAGCATCAGCATTTGTTTACCGCCAATCACCCGCGCCAAGTTGGGAGCCCAGATTGCGCATGGGAGGAAATGTTGATCTTTGGATGACCGACGATCAAAATAAATTGGCCATAGATTCGTTGGAATTCTACGAAGCCAATCCGTATGCCGACACCTTGGAAGTGCCCGTCGATTCGCTTTACCACGATGATTGGACCGATACCAACGACATTACCCCATGAGGAAACCACTAACGCTATGGCTGCTGTTTTTTGTCACGCCCTTTTTGCAGGCGCAAATGGTGGAAGAGTTCGATGTCCCCACACAGCGCAGTATGCCGGCAGATACCTACTGGAGCGTTCCCGAAACAACCGATACCCTCTCATTGAGTGACATCAGCACTCGTTTTGGCTTCATCGATGATTTTTACTATACCTCACATGTTCCAAACCCCAATCTCTGGGAAGATCGGGATGTATTTGTCAATTTCACCTACGGCATCGGAATGCCGTCGCTTGGTGTAGCAACATTTGATGGTTTGGATGAAAATGGACGGGCGTATGATATTACGGCCGGACAAATATCTCGTGAATGCGACCGGCTTACCTCAAGGCATCTCGACTTGAGCGGAATGAGCGATGTGTACCTTTCTTTTCTCTATCAAGAGGCCGGGAACGGTGAGCGTCCTTCCAACATCGACTCATTGCGATTACAGTTTCAGGCACCGGGTGATTCTATTTGGACAAGCGTTTGGAGCACCATTGGTGGTTCCGGACCGTATGAAAGTTTTATAGGCGTGGTTGTGCCGGTCAACCGTCCAGAATGGCTGCAAAAAGGGTTTCGCTTTCGCTTTACCAACTTTGGTAATCCCAGTGGTGCCTTCGATGTTTGGAACATCGATTACGTCATTCTAAACGAAGGAAGAGATTCTACGGATACGCTGATTGCCGACGTTGCGTACGTAAGACAGCATCAAACATTGGTTCAAAATGGCTATGAATCCATGCCTTGGTGGGTGTATGCAAACAGCCCCTCTTCGTACAATAGAAGTAGTGTGAACCAAGCTTACATGCGTAACGTTCCACCTGGTTCAGTGACCCTTCTGCTAAGTGGGTATTCACTAACCGGACAGGGATTAAACGAGTTTACCGGACCAAATATCAACGATGGCGCCGGTCACGATCAGTTGTCGTATCAAACCGTTACGTGGGATCAGTCCATCAGTGCATTTGATGCAAATTTGGATCCCATAAACGATACCTTTTCTTTGGAGATACAAAGCTTTTTTACCGGAACGGCTCAGGGACTTAGACGTAGTGATACGTTGAAGCACAGGCAGTATTTTGGCAATTATTACGCCTACGACGACGGGACTGCTGAGCGGGCATACGGCATCGCGAATCAGCCCGGAGCGATTAGCCTTACATCGTATGAGGTGCTCGAAAGCGACAGCCTAAAAGGGGTTTACATCTATTTTCAACCGGCAAGTGTGGACGCGCGCAACAATGCCTTTCAAATCATCATTTACGAATACAATAACGGAGTTCCCGGGGAGGTTCTCTATGAAAGCGATTCGATGTTCGTGCCACGCTTTTCCGAGCACAATCAATTCATACCCTATCCGCTGGAAGAGCCGTTTTTTATGCCTTCGGGAACATACTTTATTGGCACAAAGCAACGCGACGTACAAAAGCTGAACATTGGTTTTGACATGAACAATATCGGCAGAAGCGACTTGGTGTATGGCGATGGTACCAATTGGTTTCCCTCCATTTTTAGTGGCTCACTAATGTTTCGTCCGTACTTCCGCTTTGAGGCGCACGAAATAAGTGTGGCCAAAGAGAAAATGTCAAATGGTTGGCGCATTTACCCAAACCCCACGAATGGGCGCATACGCGTTGATATTCCCGACCAGACCGAACACGCCTACGTGCTGCGCGATCTGCAGGGGCGTATCGTTGATCGCGGTACGCTGCATAGCGGCGATGACATCCATCTCAATCATTTATCGCCGGGCACCTACTTGCTGTTTGACGGCGAAACCGGACAGCTCCGCCAAAAACTAATATACATCCCCCAATGACGAACGACGCCCACCACGAGGAAGAAGAGGAGCTCTACGTCCATCACCGTTTTGAAACCGATCCCGGCCAACAACCGTTGCGCATCGATAAGTTTTTGACCATTCACCTCAAAAATGCATCGCGCAATAAAATTCAACAAGCAGCAAAGGCCGGTTCCATTCGCGTAGATGGGAAAGATGTAAAGCAAAACTACAAGGTAAAGGCAAATGAAGTTATTGAGGTTGTTCTCAGCTACCCGCCTCGAGAAAAGGAATTGGTTCCCCAAGACATTCCCCTAAACATTGTTTATCAAGACGACGACATCGTAGTGGTAAATAAAGAAGCAGGAATGGTGGTACACCCCGGATACGGCAACTTTAGTGGTACACTTGTCAACGCATTGGCTTATTTGTTTAAAGACCTACCGCAACCCAAAGACAATCCATTGCGCCCGGGCTTGGTTCACCGTTTAGATAAAAATACGTCGGGTATAATGGTTGTGGCCACCAACGAGTACGCTATGGCACACCTTGCAAAGCAGTTTTTTGACCGCAGCAGCAGTCGTACATATCTTGCATTGGTGTGGGGTGAGCCTTCAGATGAAGCGGGAACCATTGAAGGCAACCTCGGACGCAGTCCTAAAAACCGCAAAGTAATGACGGTATTTCCCGAAGGCGATGAGGGGAAGCGCGCCGTAACGCACTACAAGATTGTAGAGCGTTTTGGTTACGTTACACTGCTTGAGTGTAAACTGGAAACCGGTCGAACCCATCAAATACGCGCGCACATGCAGTACTTGGGGCATCCGTTGTTTAACGACCCGGAATACGGTGGTGATAAAATTCTTCGCGGCACACGCTTTTCCAAGTATCATCAATTCATTCAAAACTGCTTTAGTGCATGTCCGCGCCATGCCCTGCACGCCAAGACATTGGGATTCACTCATCCCGGTAGCGAAAAAAAAATGTCGTTTGACAGCGAACTGCCAAACGACATGCAAACCGTTTTGGAGAAGTGGCGCCGTTACATAAGCGCCACTAATTTATAAGTCAAATGAAATGCCCTGAGCCAAGGGTACGGATGTTCCGTAGTTAATGGTGTTGGTTTGGCGACGCATGTAGATTTTCCAGGCGTCGGAACCGGATTCACGGCCGCCACCGGTTTCTTTTTCACCGCCAAATGCGCCTCCGATTTCCGCTCCTGAAGTTCCGATGTTTACATTGGCAATCCCACAGTCACTGCCGGCCGCACTCAGAAAATGCTCTGCCTCACGCAAGTCGTTGGTCATAATGGTCGACGATAACCCTTGCGGAACGCCATTTTGTAGGGCAATGGCTTCTTCAATGGTATCGTAGGGCATCACAAAAAGGATGGGGGCAAAGGTTTCTCGTTGCACAAACGACTGATTGTTGCTTGCTTCAATGACGCAAGGTTTTACGTAACAGCCGCTTTCGTAGCCATCACCACTGAGAACGCCTCCTTCTATGAGTACATTATTACCGGCAGCCTTGGCGTCGCTAATGGTTTTCTCGTAATTGGCAACGGCATCGCGGTCAATGAGTGGCCCCATGTGATTGGACTCGTCGAGTGGATTGCCAATGTTTAATTGCTTGTAGGCTCCAACGATGGCTTGAACGTACTCGTCGTAAACCGAGCGGTGGATGATCAGTCTTCTGGTGGAGGTACAGCGTTGAGCCGCCGTTCCTACAGCGCCAAAAACGGATGCGGTAAGGGTTACTTTTTTATCGGCACTCGGGGTGATGATCATGGCGTTGTTGCCGCCGAGTTCCAAAAGGGTTTTCCCAAAGCGCTCTGCAACAGTTTGTCCTACAATTTGACCCATACGCGACGAGCCGGTAGCCGATACCAAAGCCACCCGATGGTCTTTAGTCAGCATTTCGCCTACGCGGTAATCGCCCGTAACAATGCAGGAAATGCCTCCGGGTAGACCCTCTTCTTCCAGAACTTCGGCGATGATGTTTTGACAAGCAATGGAACACAACGGCGTTTTTTCGGACCCCTTCCACACACATACATCACCACAAACCCAAGCAAGTGCGGTATTCCAACTCCAAACAGCTACCGGGAAATTAAATGCGGAGATGATGCCCACCACACCTAATGGGTGCCACTGTTCGTACATGCGATGACTGGGACGTTCGGAGTGCATGGTTAGCCCGTAAAGCTGTCTCGATAAGCCTACGGCAAAGTCACATATGTCAATCATTTCTTGAACTTCGCCCAAGCCTTCTTGCAAACTCTTCCCCATTTCGTAAGAGACTAAGGTCCCTAGAGCTTGTTTGTGTTTGCGCAGGCGTTCGCCAAACTTGCGGACGACTTCTCCTCGCGCGGGGGCAGGAGTGCTTCGCCATTGCTTAAAAGCATCCGTAGCGGCGTCCATAACACGGGCGTAATCCTCGGCTGTGGTTGTGGTGGTCACAGCGATGGCCTCACCGTTTACGGGTGAATAAGAGGTGATGCTTGGCCCCGAACCAAAGTTGTTGGCCCCGATTGCGGTACCGTGGTTTTCGGGTTGTATGTTGAGTTCTTTTAAGATCTGTTCAATGTTCATAACATGGTTGTTTTGCGAGCAAATATAACATGCCCACATTGGCTGAAGAAAGATTGAAGGAAGTGATTGATGTATTTTTTTGCTCGTAGGTTAGTTACAAATCCAACGGGGCAAAAAACGTATTGTATAAAAACTCTACCACGTGCATTTCAACGTCATCCATCTTTGGTGTTGGCGTTCCGTTGCCTTCAATCCAAGGACAGTGATCATCCCCCGGAAAGATGAGTAAATCGTTGGGGATGTTGATGTCAGTAGCGCGCTGGTGAAGTGGATTGCTTCCACAGAGTACATTGCGAAACTCCGGACTGGGGAAACTTTGCAGCACCACATCGCAATCAAATGGAACGGTTTGGTCTTCATCGCCGTGTGCGCTAACCAAGGGTGGCGCACCAGACTGAAGGTATTCGAGCCTGTGAATGGCTCCGGCTAAATTGACCACTGCGTGGATCTTGCTGCTGTAGCCTTCGTTCCCTTGATTGCCTTCAAGACCGCCTTCGGCTTGAATGATGTCGCGAAGGTGAGCAGGTATATCATTCATATTGCGCATGTATGCTAGGTGAAGCATGAGGATGGCACCGGCGGAATTGCCACCGCCAAATATGAAATTCGTGTCAATTCCGTAGGGGTTGTTTTCCGCAGCGCTTTTGCGAAAATAACGAATGGCTGCCTTTCCATCGTGCATGGCGCGTGTAACTACGGAAAGCACTTCCATAGAGTCAAAGAAAAGAAGAGGATCGTTTGATAAGCGGTACGAGATCGAGGCCGCGACGTATCCGCGTTGAGCAAACCGGTTGCACAATCGACGCATATCCGGAAGACCTTTGTTGCCACCAACAAAGGCACCGCCGTGAGCGAATACAATCAATGGGCGATCTGTGGACTCATCCTCCGACGGTGTGTAGATGTCCATTTCAAGTCCACCTTCACCGTACGTTACGGTTTGCACATCCACTTCACTAAAGCGCAAATCGCGATACACACCGTGATCATTTGTAGTGCCATTAAATGATCCATTGTCGTCGCTGCTACACCCCGTAAAGGACATGCTGAATACAGCTGCAAGTCCATACGCAAAGGTTTTAAATGGGTTGCGGAATAATTCTGTTTTCATAAAAAATGGTCTTTTAAAAATGATGATTTACAAAAACCGTCCAATGTTCAGTTTTTTAATCGTTGATTATGAACAGTGGAGACGATCGTTATTTGTACCAAAGTAGGTGCATTTTATGTGCGACTACAACCTTGTAAAAGTAGTGTTAAAATTCAAACGGAGCAACGTATATGTTAAAATGAGGTGCCAATCGTTCATATCGTTTATCGCTGCTGTAATAAACGACCAATTTGTGGGTTCACATTGCAGTTATTCGTCATTGGATGTGGAAGCGATTTAATCGTCATTACTCACGGCATGGAGATGTGTGGCCGGTTCTTTTTTTCGCCATTTGCGTTTCCGGTTTACCAGATAAACACCTAGGAGAATAATCATCATACCAATGACGTGAATCCAGCCAATATTTTCGCCATCGGCAACGCCCCAAGCAAGCGCAACTAAAGGTATGAGATACGTAACGGAAGAAGCGAAAAGAGGTGATGCCTCTTTGATGAGTACGTTGAACGCAATGATGGCCAAGGCGGAATTGACCATTCCTAGAACAGCTATGAGTCCAAGGTTTGTCCACGCGATGGGGTCGGTTTGCATAATGCCGACAAAGTTGGTCGATGCAAATAAATAGACAATGCACAGTGGCCCCACGTAAAGCAACGAAAGGGATGTAATAGCGATGCTTTTCAGGTGGCTCAAATAGCGCGCAATGATGTTTACCGAAAGTGCATAGCATAAACTGGCAGCAATGGCGTATCCGGCGTAGAACATATTTTGATCGCCACTGGTGTCGGGTTGAAGAAGAATTACGGCTCCGGCAAGACCAATGAAAACACCAATGGCTTGCTTGCGCGTAACGGGCAACGCAAACAGCAATGCTCCGGTTATCATGGTGAATAACGGCACCATGGAGTTGAATACACCAACCAATCCACTATCGAGCCGTGTAATTGCAAGGGGGAAGAGAAAATAGGGTATGCCGTTGCCAAATATACCTACGAGCAGCAATGGCCACACATCGCGTTTTTTCATGTGTCGAAATTGACGAAGGGCAATGAGAGAGGCTAAAAACCATGCAAAAGCGATGCGAAGTGCCCCAATTTGTTGGTAGTCAAACGAACGCAGGCCGCGTTTCATAATGAGAAAGGAGCTGCCCCAAGCAATAGCAAGAAACACAAAAAGAATCCATTTTCTAGAGGACATGAAAAAAAATATGAGGGCGCGAATGTACGTGGTAAATTTGCCTTTTGGCAATATATAGTTCAATGCTTGTTACAACTCGCTTTAGGTCCACACTGTTCACAATACTTTTGTTTTGCGTGTGGTTTTCCATGGGGTTAAAGGAGTCCATCAACAGCATGACCAATATTCTGTTTGTTCTCTCGGCCTTGATTTGGGGAGATTGGCAGTTTTTCCGAGCACACATCCGTCGCCTATGGCCGCTCTGGGCATTGGGTGCCTGGCTGGTGTTGTATTCTCTTGGCTTAATCTATTCCTCAGATACCGCTGATGCCGGTCGAAGATTGATGATTAAATCGATGCTTTTGATTTGGCCGCCATCTTTGGTGTTGGTGTTTCCCTATATTAAGCGATTGCACACCAAGCAAATACTGGTCAGTGCTCCTGTTTTATTTGCCTTGTTGTGCGTGCTTCGTGCGTTGATGCGCTTTTTTGGTGGTGGTGACTTTTCCGGCGATACCGCAGTATTTATGTATTATCGATTATCGGCTTGGTTGATGCATCCCAATTATCTGATGATGTTTATGGGCGCGGGTATCGTTGTGCTTTGGTGGGAGCGCCTGCGTCGTCGTACCCTCTTTACGCAATATACAGATGCCGTATTGTGGTGGTTTTTACTGTTGTTTACCGGTGGACTCTTACAAGCGAGAACAGGCTTCATAATATTGATGATGTTGTTGGTTTTGGTTAGTATGTGGTACGTGCGTAAGCAGTGGCGTTCTTACTGGAAATCGGCGATTGTATATCCCCTTGTTGTGGGAATGAGTATTTTTTTATTACCCCCTGAATTTGGGAAGCGATACTTTATCGACACATCTACGGAATTTATTCCCGATAAGGAAAACGACACCTCTTTTAGTGGTCGACTTGTCATTTGGTCACACTGCTTAAGTTGCTGGGAAGAGGCCTTCTGGATAGGGCACGGTCCCGGTGATGGGGTTTGGCGTTTGCATCAAATTTACGAAGAAGAAGGATTTGCTTCCGGGATAAAAGACAAGTACAACTGTCACAACCAATACTTAGAAACGGCTATTGCTACAGGTGTTTTGGGCCTTTTGGTTGTCGCTTTACTTCCTGCCTTGACACTGGCGTTTTGGCGTCGAAATCCAGGTGTTTTACCCTTGTTGATCTTTGTGCTGTTTGTGTACGGAAGCATGTTTTTTGAATCTGTGTTAGAACGTCATAAAGGTGTCATGGTATTGGCTGTTGTTGTGGGTGCCTTGTCGTTGATGGGGTTGCATACGTCAAGCGAACATGATTGATGCGTATTACGTGTCGGTTTTTGGTCTAACAAATGCTTTCTTCTCAATCAATCGTATATCTGTTCGTACTAGGGTTTGCTTTTTAGACCCCCTTTAAGGTCAACAAAATGACGACATGTTGTAGTTTTGCTCGATAATTAATACATACAAGATGACGGCTCTTTTGGCTTTTTTTCTATTTGCTCAGCAACCACTTGATTCCAATGATGTGGTGATTTGGCATATGTCTTCCGACATTCAAGAACTCACGGAACTCTACCCCCAAGTAGAAACCACACAGCTTAAAGGGTATCGCGTACAGCTCTTTAATGGCAGCCGTCGTGCTGCAGAAAACCGTCGTGCATCCATTCTTCGTATGTATGATGATGTACCGGTTTACCTGAGCTATGACGCTCCGGAGTACTTGGTTCATGTAGGGAACTTCATCGACCGCATTCATGCAGAAGCCTTTGCTATGGAGCTTAAAAAGCATGTTTCCAGCGCGTTTGTGGTTCGCTCCACCATTGAAAGTCCGATTTGGGAACAACAGCAAGCAGCAATGCAAATAGAATCAGACACACTTGACACAACACAAATTCGATAATACAATGTTACGTATGCATAAGAATGTATTGTACTCCTTCGTGCTGGCCGTGCTCATGTCGGCCTTTGCCTGCCAGTCTTCAACAACAGAATCGACAACAGTTGACGAAACAACACCGTCTGAAACGACTACTAAACAACCCATCAATCCGATAAAACAAGCGATTGACTCCCTGTCACAAGTCATTGCTAACGACCCCAAAAACATCGACGCATTGATTGCCCGTGGGAACGCCTACATCGACAATAAAAACCCCGCATATGCTCGCGCAGACGCTGATGCAGCATTTTTTCTCGATTCTACGCGGGAGGATGTTCTCTTACTTCGAGGAGATGTCAACTACATTACCAATAAAACGCGTATGTCTCGCGATATGTGGGAGCGCTGCGGTCAATTGTATCCCAACAATACGGAGTGTCGGATGCGCATTGCGGAACTTTATCTTGCCATTCAGGATTTTGAAAGCGCATTAAAACGATTGAATGAGGTTCTTGATATCGACGAGAGAAATCCCACAGCACTGTTTATGAAGGGCGTAGTGGTTCGCGATCGAAACGGCGATACCGCTATGGCGATGAAATACTTTCAGCGCGCCATAGATGTTCGCGGTGGCAATTATGTGGAAGCGCTCGACATGATGGGTGTTATGCTTACGCGAAAAGGCGACCCTATGGCCATACAATACTTTAAAAATGCCATAGAAAATGCGCCAAATCGAGATGATTTATACCACAAATTAGGTTTGGCTTACGCCAATGAGGAGGAGTATAATGCTGCACTTGAGGCGTATGAGAAAGCGTTGCAGCTCAATCCTCGCAATGATGAAGTGCATTTCAACATCGGGTTCATCAATATTTCGCTGCGCAATTATGATTTGGCCATCGAAAACTTTAACAGGTCTCTTGATATTCGTGAAATGAATGTGAAGGCACTTTACGGTAGAGGGTTTGCTTACGAAATGCGCGGTGACGTGATGAATGCCGCGAGAGACTATCAATCGTGTTTAGGAATGTTTCCCGATTACGAACCGGCGCAAATTGGGCTTGAGCGAGTTCAGCGCATGACGCAAGACGACGGCATTGAATTGCCCAATTAAGTCGGGTAAAAATGAATTTAGTTATGGATTAACCATACGGGCAATCCATAGCAACATGCTTAGCCTTAAAATCATTAAGACGACGGTCTAAGCGACGCCCATTGCTCATCCGTGAGTTGGAGTAGGAAGTTCATTTCCCCGGCTCCTTGCAGCCACTCTCCGCCGTCTATGGTAATCACTTCACCATTGATATAAGCAGCATAATCGCTGAGCAGGTAGCTGGCCAAGTTTGCCAATTCACGGTGATCGCCGGGACGCTTTAGCGGGATTTTATTGATTACGCCAAGTTTTTTATCGAGCCCTCCGGGAAATAATCGTTCCCAAGCCCCTTCCGTAGGAAACGGTCCGGGCGCAATTGCCACCTGACGAATGCCATACTTAGCCCACTCTACGGCCAAACTGCGAGTCATTGCCAGTACGCCGGCCTTTGCCATGGCCGAAGGAACAACGAATGCAGACCCGGTAGATGCATAGGTGGTGACAATGTTGAGTATGGTTTTGTGTTGAGCACCTGAAGCAATCCAATGCTTACCGAGTGTCATCGTGCAGTTTTTACTTCCTTTTAAAACAATATCCAATACAGCGTCGAAGGCGTTATGACTCAAAGATGCTGTGGGTGCAATAAAGTTTCCCGCAGCGTTGTTGACTAAAGCATCAATTTCACCGGCCTGTTTGATGAAGTAAGCTATAGCCGTTTCCACCTCCTTTGAATCTCGAACATCGCAGGTGTGTATCCAAATCGAACCGCTTCCCGCTGACTGTAATTCCTTTTTTGCAGATTCAAGAGACTCCTGCTTGCGGCTCATAATGCAAAGGTTAGCGCCAAGTTCTAGCAGCATCTTACCCATTGAAAATCCCAAGCCTGTAGCGCCACCGGTAATGAGAACAGTTTTGTCTTTAAACGTGTCGCTTGCCAGCATGGCATTGGTTTTTGCTAGAGATTTCATAGTGTTGAGGTTTTTCGATAAATGTGATTATCCGACATAAGCAAATGTACAACAATTTTACACGGATATCTTTTATTTGTTTAACAATTTGATTGTAGCTTTTTCGTAATGATGCAGCCTTTAGATCTTTGATGCGGAGTTGTTTTTAAACAAATGAAAGTCAAATGCTGTATTTGCAAATAAGACATTTACAACATCGCATTTTATTCGCACTTTTGCAATCATTAAAGTGATTCAATGATGATACCTAAAACCATCATCCCTTTTGTAGCAATAGCTGCACTTGTGGGATGTACCCAAACAAAAAACGACAGCGCAATGCAACAGCCCAAAGCTAAGAAAATTTCCAAAGTTTTAAATACGCACAACGACCAAAGGGTAGATCATTACTATTGGCTCAACGAAAGAGACAACCCCGAGGTTATTGCCTATCTCGAAGAAGAAAACGCCTATCGCGAACACATCATGGCGGGCACTAAAGATTTGCAAGACAGCCTTTACGCCGAAATAAAAGGCAGAATAAAGGAAGACGATGAATCGGTGCCCTATTTACTTGATGGATATTGGTACTATACGCGCTACGAAACCGGTAAAGAGTATCCCATCTATTGCCGTAAAGCGAATGAAGAAGATGCCGAGGAAACCATTTTGTTTGATGTAAATGATATGGCAGATGGCTACGACTACTATCAATTGGGGGGGCTCCGCATTAGTCCCGATAATCAAAAAGTAGCGTTTGCGGTAGACACCGTGAGTCGACGCATCTATACCATCTACGTCAAAGATCTTCGCACGGGTGAAATTCTACCGGATAAACTCGAGGGAACCACAGGAAATTGTACATGGGCAGCGGACAACGCAACACTTTTTTTTAGCAAGCGCGATAACCAAACACTTCGCGCAAACCAAATTTACCGCTATGCGCTGGGTGGCGATGATCCGGAGCTGGTATACGAGGAGACCGACGAAACCTTTGTATGCTCGGTAGGGAAAACCCGCGATAAACGCCATATCGTCATTCACTCCAACGCTACGCTTTCGGATGAATTTCGCATACTCAATGCTGAAGATCCAAACGGAACATTTGAGGTGTTTCAGCCTAGAGTTCGCGGACTGGAATACAGCATAGATGGGTTTAATAATCGATGGTACATCATTACCAATGCTCAAGAAGCTACCAACTTCAAATTGATGACTACAGATCTCGAAAACACGACGTTAGACCACTGGAAAAATCTCATTGATCACCGTGAAGACGTATTGTTGGAGGATGTAGAATTGTTTGATGATTTTCTGGTTGTAGAAGAAAAGTCAAATGGATTGACTCGTATCGGACTGCGCATGTGGACTGCGTTCGATTCGCCGACGTATATTGAAATGGATGACCCCACCTACGGGCTAGGGTTGGGAAACAATCCCGAGCCCAGTCAGCGACGCATTCGCTTCGGATACAGTTCACTCAATCAGCCATCGTCCGTAAGGGAATACGATATTGATAAGCAAACCACTCAAATTCTCAAAGAAACCGAAGTGGTTGGTGGTTACGACAAAACACAGTACATATCAGAACGTTTGTGGGCAACCGCCACCGACGGAACAAAGGTGCCCATAAGTTTGGTGCGCCATGTAGATACACCCTTAGATGGCTCTGCGCCAATGGTGCTTTATGGGTATGGAAGTTACGGTTACAGTTTGGATGCAACGTTTAGCGTAGCACGTCTCAGTTTGTTGCAACGAGGTTTTGTATATGCCATTGCACACATTCGCGGTGGTTCGGAGATGGGGCGGCAGTGGTACGAAGACGGGAAATTACGCAAAAAGCGCAATACATTTACCGATTTTATAGCTTGTGCAGAACACGTCATTGCAGAGGGATACACCTCGGATAAAAACCTTTTTGCCTGGGGAGGTAGTGCGGGCGGATTGCTCGTGGGTGCTGTTGCAAATATGCGCCCTGATTTGTTTCGCGGTGTTGTGGCTGAGGTGCCCTTTGTGGATGTGGTCACAACCATGCTCGACGAAAGCATACCGCTTACCACCGGTGAATATGATGAATGGGGAAACCCCAATGAAAAACAGTATTACGACTACATGAAGACGTATTCGCCATACGATAACGTAACTGTACAGGATTATCCAGCTATGCTCATTACAACCGGATTACACGACTCCCAAGTTCAGTATTGGGAGCCCGCAAAATGGATTGCACTGCTCAGGGAAAAGCGCACCAACAATGAACCGCTATTGCTTTATTGTGAAATGACAACCGGACATGGCGGAGCCTCCGGAAGATTTGCCGCGCTAAAGGAGGTGGCTATGAAGTACGCGTTTGTAATAGATGTTTCTCGTGCAATAAATGAATAATTATTGCGTTGAAGCATAAAGATTCTGTCTGAAAAATCACAAAGTTAAAACAATCCACTGAAACCTTTATGTGTAATAGTGTTTGCGGAAGGAAGGTTTTTTAAACTACATTAAGATTTAGAAAAAGAATCCTTTAATTTCGATTGTTGTTGTAAAACATAACAATACGTGTTGTATTTTTAGCCAATTAATACGTGATATTATGAACTCTGATCAATTTAAAAATGAGCCATTGGCGAAGGTCTTAGCGTTTATTAGCAAGCAATACGTCGGTGCTGCATCAAAAAAGTTATCAAAACTAGAGATAAAACGATACTATTACGCGTTGCTCGTGATTGAAGAAGAACAACCCGATATAACACAGCAATTACTCGCGGAACTTTTGAAAATAGATAAAGTAAGTGTCTTTAGAATGGTCGATTACTTTTGCAAACACGGCGTTCTTGAACGCAAAGTTAACATAGAAGATCGGCGTTCACAGTACTTGCAGCTCACCGACAAAGGAAAAAAAATAACGCCCGTTATTCGAAATATATACAAAGAAGTCAACAGCGCAGCATTTGAAGGCATTAGCAATGAAGATAAAGCTTTATTTTTTAAAGTAGCCGCTAAAGTAGCCTTAAACTTAGAGTCTATGCCCAATGGCAATACAAAAATAGACCTCAAAGAATTAGGGTCTTCACGGCCGAGAAAGGTGCTTACTTAATGATATTTGCGCGAAAGTCGTAAATAGTCTTTTTTTTGATTGAGATAGCAACGGAAATAAAGCGTTTGTCTCAATTAATGTTTGATTGGTTTCTAATGTATCCCAGTTAAGTTTTTTAGTATCGAAGCGAACAGGTTTTTTGTAAATACTACTTTTTTTTTAACCTAGCTGAACTTTTACAACCGTCTGCGATTAGTAATTTCGCAGACGGTTTTTTGTTATAACCTACAACACACATTGAAAACACCTCCAACCATATACAAGCTTTTAGTCGTTGCGCTTATTGCCGCTACCTATTCGTGTAGTGAAAACGCGGAACAAAACGGAAATAAGCAAAAGAGCACACTCGAGGTACGCTACCTTGTGACGTCATCGCAGCCATTTTCAAAGTCTTTGGTGCTCAATGGAACGCTCATCCCCAATGAAGAGATAACCATGCGAAGTGAAGTCAATGGAAGGGTTGTAGACATTCTCTTTAAAGAAGGCGATCGCGTATCGAAAGGACAAACGCTTGTTCGTTTGGACGACAGAGAACTCAGGGCGGAACTAGAAAAAACAGAAATTTTGCACCGACAAGCGCAAACCGATGTCAAGCGCAGAGAGTCACTTTTGGAGGACAAAGCCATATCGGAAGAAGAATTTGACACCTACGTCAACCGCGAGAAGGAGCTTTCTGCCGATATAAGACAACTCAAGGCTCGTATTGATCAGTACCGCATTCAAGCGCCGTTCAATGCAGTTGTAGGGTTGAGAAATGTGTCTCAAGGATCGATGGTAAGTACCGGAGAAGCCATTGCATCACTTGTAATGACCTCACCGCTCAAAGTTGAGTTTTCCGTCCCGGAGCAATACGCTCAACTAATAGAGCCCAACGACACGGTTTTATTCACCCTTCGCAACAGCAACGACACCTTAAAAGCTGATGTGTTTGCAACCGATGGCAGAGTGTCGCCCAGTACACGGTCGTTGAAAGTACGTGCGTTATACAATAATAAAGACACCAAGCTCATACCCGGAGCATACGCCAAGGTAATCTATCCATTGACGGTTTACAACGATGCGATTATGATTCCCACCGACGCCGTAGTGTCCTCATCAGATGGACAGCGGGTGATGCACATCAAAAATGGAAAAGCATATCCAACGTTGGTAAAAACAGGCGAGCGTACCGAAGACGCAGTACACATTTTAGCCGGACTTAGTTCGGGAGATACGATAGCCCTTACGGGTCTTCTTTACCTACGCGAGGGCATGTCGGTTACTCTTCAGCAAACGCCCAATCGCTGATGAATCTATCGTCTCTTTCCATTGAACGACCGGTTCTTACCACCGTACTGACTATCGTCATTTTGCTTTTTGGCATTATAGGGATGACGTACTTGGGCGTACGCGAATTTCCAAATGTTGATCCGCCCATCGTAACGGTTACAACCGATTACCCCGGGGCAAATGCCAGTATTGTTGAAACACAAATTACCGACCCCATTGAGGAAAACATCAGCGGTATTGCGGGTATTCGTTCCATTATTTCTACCAGCAGTGATGGAAGAAGCACGGTAAAAGTGGAGTTTGAACTCGGTGTAGACATGGAAGCCGCAGCCAACGACGTACGCGATAAAATTGGTCGAGCCACACGGTTGTTGCCTCCCGACAGCGAACCGCCAATTGTTGTAAAGTCTGACGCCGACTCCGATGTCATCATTTCAGTCACCGTTCAAAGTAAAAAACGCAGTTTGCTTGAGCTCTCCGAAGTAGGAGATCAAATCTTTAAAGAGCGACTTCAAACCATCAAAGGCGTAAGTGAAATTCGCATTTGGGGAGAGAAAAAATACGCCATGAAACTGTTGATGGACCCCATGCGGTTGAATGCCTATGGCGTAACGCCCATGGATGTGCGCAATGCATTGACCAGTGAGAACGTAGAGTTGCCGAGTGGCCGCATTGAAGGAAATCGCGTAGAACTAACCATCCGTACATTTGGACGGCTGAGTACTGAAGCCGAATTCAACAACCTCATCATAAAGGAAGCCGACGGTCAATTGGTGCGCTTTAAAGACATAGGAGAGGCGCGTATTTTACCGGAAAATGAACGAACACTTCTACGCGGAAACAATGGCATTCCTATGATTGGTATCGCCATTACACCTCAGCCGGGAGTGAATTACATTGAAATTGTTGATGATGTTAAAGCGCGTTTAGAGCAAATAAAGCCGGAAATCCCCGATGACCTAGAGCTGGGAATTGCTTTAGACAGTACCGAGCCTATACGACAAGCCATCACTGAAGTGCGCAATACCATTATCATTGCGTTTCTATTGGTTGTGCTCATCATCTTTTTGTTTTTGAGAAACTGGCGAACAACGCTCATCCCAATCATTGCCATCCCTATTTCCTTGGTAGGTTCGTTTTTTGTACTTTACATATCCGGTTATTCCATCAACATTCTTACATTATTGGGAATCGTATTGGCCACGGGCTTGGTAGTGGACGATGCCATCGTAATGATGGAAAATATTTACGCTAAGATTGAGCGTGGCGCAAAGCCAAAGGAGGCAGGACATTCCGGTGCACGTGAAATTTTCTTCGCAATTATTTCAACCACCATAACGCTCATCTGCGTTTTCTTACCCATCATCTTTTTGCAAGGTTTAACCGGGCGCTTATTCCGAGAGTTTGGCGTAGTTGTGACCGGAGCGGTGGTTATTTCCACCTTTATATCCCTCTCGTTGACGCCAATGCTCAGCACCAGGTTGCTGCGTAAAAAAACCGATAAGGGTGCATTTTTTCGAAAAACAGAAGTCTATTTTCACAACCTGAATAAATGGTATGCCCGAACGTTAGAGGCCTTCTTGCGTCGCAGGTATTTGGGGATTGTTGCTATGGTTGTAATTGCCGGCATGGTTGTTCTTCTCGGGCGAGTGATTCCTTCTGAGTTGGCACCGCTCGAAGATAAAAGCAATTTGCGCATCGTGGCCACAGCTCCCGAGGGAACCTCTTTTGAGCGAATGAATGACTTTATGAGCGAACTGATTGCGCTCACAGATACCATCGCTGAAAAAGAGAATTTGCTCTCGGTTACATCACCTGGATTTGGCGCCTCCGTAAGTGTTAACTCCGGTTTTCTTCGCTTGCGTTTAAAGAATCCTCAAGAAAGAAAAAAAACACAACAACAACTTGCCGATGAGCTATCGCAATTGCTTCCTTCGTATAATTTTGCCCGCGCTTTTGTTGTACAGCAGCAAACCATAGGTGGTAATCGCATGACGTCGTTACCCGTTCAGTTTGTTGTACAGGCGCCAAATTTTGAACGTCTTAAGGATGTTCTGCCGGAATTTATGGATCGGGTCAATCAGAGTGAGGTGTTTGCCGTTTCCGATTTGAATCTGAAATTCAATAAGCCGGAGCTTCACGTTACCATTAATCGCAAAAAAGCCAATGAGCTAGGGGTGTCGGTAGCAGATATTGCCGAAACGCTTCAATTGTTTTTTTCCGGGCTGCGCTACGGGTATTTCATTCGCGATGGTAAGCAGTACGAGGTGATTGGACAAGCGGAACGCGCTTCGCGAAACAAAACCTCTGATTTACAAAAGTTGAACGTGACAAATAAATATGGGGAGCTGGTGGCTTTGGAAAATCTTATTGAGGTCGAAAACCAAATCAGTTCACCCATTTTGCACCGCTTTAACCGCTTTAATTCCGCAACGGTGTCGGCAGATCCCGCACCTGGTTTTAGTTTGGGTGATGGCATTGCCGAAATGCGCCGTATCGCTAATGAGATACTAGACGATGATTTTTCATCCGCGCTGGATGGTCCATCAAAAGAGTTTGAAGAAAGCTCCAGCAGTTTGTATTTTGCGTTTTTACTTGCCTTAGTGTTGATATATTTGACGTTAGCAGCGCAGTTTGAGAGCTTTCGTGACCCTCTGACCATCATGCTTACGGTACCGTTGGCAATTGCCGGGGCGCTCCTTTCTCTTTGGCTTTTTGGGCATACTCTAAACATATTCAGTCAGATTGGCATCATCGTACTCATTGGGATCGTTACCAAAAACGGGATTCTCATTGTTGAATTTGCCAATCAACGCAAGCGCAATGGACTATCCACCTACGATGCCGTTATGGACGCGGCACGCGAGCGCTTTCGTCCGATACTTATGACGAGCATGGCTACCGTTCTCGGTGCTGTACCCATTGCAATTGCACTCGGAGGCGGAGCTACAAGTCGAATACCAATGGGCGTTGCCATTATCGGTGGGTTGCTGTTCTCATTGGGATTAACGCTTTACGTCATACCAGCTGTTTATTCTTATATTACGCCAAAAAACAAACACAATGCATCGTAGTTGGCTGTTGTTTAGTGTTTTTGTCATGTCTTTGTCGTCACTGATTCTACACGGACAAATGCCCCAAGCGTTGAGTCTGCCCAATGCTGTTTTTTTAGCCGTAGAGCACAATCTGCAAATTAAGCTGGCACGAGCCGAGAGCGATGTTGCGCAGTTGGCAAACCACGTTGGTGAGGCAGGTTTTCTTCCCGAATTGAATGTCATTATGGAGGCCAATGAGTCGAATCAAGACATCAATTTGACGTTTTTCTCCGGCGAGACCATAAACCGTGAAAATGCAAAAAGTCAGGCATTGCGCAGTGCCGCTCGCGTTGATTGGACGTTGTTTGACGGTATGCGGATGTTTGCTACACTCGATCGACTCAACGCCATGGAAGAAATGAGCAGGCAGCAATTGAAGTGGCAAACCGAAGACATCATCGCGGAGGTGGTGCATCGCTATGCCGATATTTTGGTAGCTGAAAAAATGCTGGTTTTCCAAGAAAGCAATCTCGATTATTCACGACGGTTGCTGCGTATCTCCGAGCAAAAGGTGAAAAATGGTATTGGAGATCGCTCTGAAGTGCTCAGGCTTACGGCTGACTACTACGCCGACAGCAGTATGACCATTCGTCAACGCGCTGAAGTTTCTGTACAAAAACACCGCTTCTGCCAGTTACTGGGTATGGATCCCACCGATCAGTTTGAGGTATTAAATCTACCGGAAGCTATGTCTGACTTGACGTTGGATGAGGTGCTGCGGTCTGCGCAAACAGATAACCCCGAGCTGCTGATTAATCGTTACCGCAAAGTTGCAGCCGAGAAGTCGATTTCTGAAGAACGTGCGGCATTTTTACCAACCTTAGGAAGCTTTGGCGAGTTTCAAGACCTCAGGCAAATCAACGAAGTAGGGGTCTTGGAACGAAACTTTACCAATGGGTTTAATTACGGGCTTCGGGTTCAGTGGAACATTTTCGACGGAAACCGAAATCGCCGCTACGTGCAGCAAGCTAAAATTGTTGCTCAAACGTTGGAATGGGAAAAAGAAGATTTGGAACGGAACGTACGTGCTGAAGCCATCTCGTTGTGGAAAACGCATCTGGCGTCCAAACAAATTGGGGAGCTAGAACAAAAGAGTAATGCGCTTGCAGAAGAAAATTTAGACCTATCGCTGCGGCGGTTTGAGCGTGGAATTGCCGAAGATATTGAGGTTCGCGAAGCGCGTCGAAACCTAACGGAAAATCAGCTGCGATTGCTTGAGGCGCAAAGCGAAGAGTACAATGCGCTTGCAGAAATTTTGAAACTTATGGGAAAGGGGCGCGACATACTAAATCAACTCTAAGCGGAACGCCAGTCCTCCTTTAGACGGTTTGACAACTTCAATTGATATGTTGGCAATTTGACTCAGCTCAATAATCATGGCCATTCCACGCGATTTTCGTTTTGTGATGGTGTCTTTTTGACCGCCATTTCCCGTAAATAATTCATTCCATTCACGAAGGGTGTCATCCGAAACAGTTCCGCCGCTGTTATATACAATCAATGTTTGATCTTCGCTGTCCCATCGTATGGTCAACGTTTCTTTTTGGTTGTGTTTGATGGCATTGTCAATGAGGTTGTGCAATACAATCGATAGAATATTTTGATCGGTATATACCACCGTATTGGGTGGTACGTCACTAATTACCTCAATGTTTTTTCGCTCAGCTATTCCCGAAAATAAGGAGATTTTCTGCTTTACAAGCTTGGCAAGCGCGACGTTCTCCATGGTTTTGATCTGCTTCCCAAGGGGGTGCCTGCCCCTTTTGAGGATATCTTCAACGTAAGAGTACAGATGCTCCGTGGTTTCACGTGCCACTTCCAAATCGCTGCTTAGTAGCTTTGTGCGCCCTTGCGTAAATTCACGAAACATCATCGATAAAAAGCGAAGAGGTGAACGAACATCGTGTGCCAAAATGGAAACAACACGTTCATTTTCGTCCGACAATTCTTTTTCTTGTCGAACCAATAACCGAAAGTCTTTGACCAGCGCACGGAGGTGTTTGGTTTGTTCTCCCACTACACGTTCCAATGATTCGTTTTGCTTTTTTAAAAAACGCAAACGCAGGCGAAAGAACAACAACACAGAGCCACCAAGAATGACTATGATTAAAAAATAGAATAGGCTCGTTTTCCAAAACGGAGGAGGTATGGTAAATGAAAACACCTTAGTACTCATTGTGCCTTGTATATCAATGGGTTTTCGTATTTCCAATGCATAGTCATCATGCGGTAGGCCAACAAAACGAACAACCCCGTGATCAGGAACAGAAATCCAGTTATTGCTTTCTGATAATCGCACCTCCAGGCCTCCACTGTATTGAAAAGGAGATTGAAATGATGCTATGTTTATTTCAACAATGGATGTGTTGTGCGGAAGCTTGTCACCGGATTCGAATAATACACCATCGGCTTCCGCTTTAGTGATAATGAGATGTTCGTTGAGGGCAATTACGGGAACAGCTTCGGGTGTGAAAAAGACCAAGCCATCCATTGATGGTAATACCCATCTCCCACTGCTGGTAGAAACTGCACATCGATTGCATCCCCCATTAAATTCATTGACGTACAACCCGGTAGTTTTGTCATAATAGCGATAAATCAATGTGCAGTGCGGATTGTCTTTAAACCGTTTCAGCGTTGTGGGATCAAACTGAAATAGGCCTCTATTCGTAGCAACCCAAAGTGTATTGTTATTGTCAAAAAAACCGTAGTGTGCGAATTTTAAAAATTCACGCTCGTCTAAAGCAATTTTTGAAAGGGATTTGAAATCGTATAAAAATAACCCTTTCCCGTAGGTGAAAATAATGAGCAAGTCATCGGAAAGCGGCATAATGTAGCGTACTTCGCCAAGTTCTTGTTGGTTGACTTGCCGGTATTTATTTGTGCGAAAATTATAGTAGAGCAGTGTTCTAAATGTGCCCAGTAATAGCGTAGAATCAGAAAGTGGATAAACGGTTCGTACGGTATGGTCAATCTTTGCATTGAACTGCAGCTCTTGGGTGGTTAAATCCATTCCGTATAGTTTGCGCGGATCGCTGCCACCGCTGTCAGTACCGATCCAAAGGGTGTTGTTTATTGTGTCGGCAAATAGTGTAAGCAGTTTGCCGGGAAATGATGTAACAACATCTAAAGTTCCGTATTCATCAACAGCTATAAGTTTGTTTTCGTAGGTGCGATAGTGTAATCCCCGTTTATCACATTCTAATGCATTACTCCATAACGTAAACATGGTTGTGTCCGTTTTTCCGCTTTCTTGGATGATTTTGCCTGAAGAAGATAAAAAGGTTGTGTCGTTTAATCTACCTAAGCCGTAGAAAATATTTCGCAGGTTAATGTCATTGAAAACAGTTTTAAACATCGACTTGCGTTGTAGAACTAAGCCTTTGTGACTGCTTGCAACATACAGGGTGTATCCGTCGTAAAATAGGGCACGAAGGTACGGGGCTATATCATCTTTAAGCTCTCCTACACATGTTGGGATTAAGGTGCCATCATTTGTTTGCTCAAGTTTGTAGATACGATTGTAATTGGTGAAAAAAAGTTGATTTTCCGCTGCATTCCAAATGTATTGATCAAAAAGGCCGTGCATGTTCTCCGGCAGTGCAATGTGTTTCATTTGTTGTCCGTTCCACACCGTATAAAACGTATCAAACGCCAAGTATAAATAGTCGTTCCATTGGGCAATAGCATACAATTCTTTCCCCTGAGGAACATCTATTTCGACTGTATCATTTTGGTAAATGTACAATTGGTCGGCGTTATCGACTTTCCAAGTGTGTTTCTTGGAGTTCAGAATCTTTGGGTCAGAAGAGTGTTCAACGGCCTTGGTAGAGTATGTTTGAAATTGTGTGTCATATTCAGTGCTGCTTGGTGTATTAATTCTACTAACACTTAGGTCTGCAATGTCAACATACTCGTTATTTGAATTTTTGGCAATCAGTCGGTTATTATTGCGTTTTATGTAGTCGAAACGATTCGAGGTAAGTCCAAAATCCCCTGCGTTAAAGGTTGTAAAACTGCTGCCGTTAAAATAGGCTATTCCGTTTTCAGTACACACCCAAATAAACCCATATTCATCTTGAGCTACTGATTTTACGTTGTTTTGTGGTAATCCTTGCTCGTCGGTATAATACGTTGTAACAAACGAAGATTGGCCGCTGAGAGCGGTGCAAAACAAACATGCCACAAGGGTGAATAAGGTATAGGTGAACTTGTTCAAAACGATTTTTTTTCGTTGTAAACTTACAAACAACGAAAATAGCGGATATGTGGCATCTATGACAAAAAAAACGGTGCAGATTTATTAATCTACACCGTTTCATCAAACCAATTAACCAAACCAAAATATCAACACGTTCACATTTTAAAATGTTTTACTCCGAGGTGATTTTTTTTTACGTTTCATTTTGGCTAGATTGATGTACTACTGATTTTTTCGCAGTTGCTCATCGATGTCTCGCCTTTCCTTTTTGGTAGGTCTTCCCGTTCCCTTTTGTCTGTTCAGTTTTGCCGTAAGACGAATGAAGTCACGACGTTCAAGTTCCTCCTCTTTAGTAACGTCTTCGATATAGTCTATCACACGAGGGGCTCCAACACGCGATGTTGGAATCGCAATTACGTTGTAAGTATAGGTTATTCCTTCTTTGCGAAGATCAATGACGTTTCCTTCACGAATGTCTTTCCCCGCTTTTGATACAACATTGTCTATCTGCACCTTTCCAACTCGGCATGCATCGGATGCCAGCTTACGCGTTTTAAACAATCGTACACTCCATAAAAATTTATCAATACGCATAGATACAAATGTATTTATAATTTAGCCCTGATACAAGTGACTTATCTTTGCAGTTCAAAACAAAAATCTTCATGCCTCTTAAGCAGCGCGGTACAATTGGTCAACTAGAATGGTGTCTGTGGACGTTTGCTGATAATGACATTTACCCGGAAGATGTTCACGATGGGTTTTTACAAAACGACCGGTTAAACCGCATTTCAAACGATGAGGTACGCGCGCAATATTTGGCTGCACGAATGGCGTTGCAGTCGCTCGTTGGCAAGCAAGGTGTTTTGGCGTTTTCCAGTAATGGCAAACCAAGTTTAGGTGATTCGGGTTCGGTGTCTTTGTCGCACACCGTTGGGAGTGCAGCAGCTTGTTACCATCCAAATCAAGACTGTGGAATCGATATTGAGCTAAGCAATCGCGTATTTTCTGATCGCGTGATAAAGCGGTTTGCACACCCCGACGAAATGGAACAATTGAATCAGTATGGGGCTGTTCATTTTTGGTGTGCAAAAGAGGCTGTATATAAGGCCAATGGATCTTCTGGCGTGCATTTTAACGAGCACATCCGCGTTTCGTGGCATAATGATCAAAAAGACGTCTTGTACGGTGTTGCCAAAACACACAATAAAAAAATATGGAACATACAAAACCGTTTACTAGACGGACTTGTTGTTTCCCTAGTTATTCCGTTCACACCAAAATAATCATATTATGACGACCATTCAAGATGTAAATAAAGCACTAGAACCCGCTAGAAATGAAGTGATCAATCACCCCATTTACGCCTCTATAAATACACCGGATTCATTGATTCGGTTTATGGAACATCACGTCTATGCTGTTTGGGATTTTATGTCACTATTAAAGGGGCTACAGCAATCGTTAACCTGCACAACACTTCCGTGGATTCCGGTTGGAGACGCGCAAACGCGTTTTCTCATCAATGAAATTGTAACAGGGGAGGAGTCTGACGTGGATGAGCAAGGTGTTCGAATGAGTCATTACGAGTTGTATTTAAAAGCTATGAGTCAGTGCGGTGCTGATGCGACTTCAGTAACACACTTTGTTGAGCGTTTCTCTGGAGGTATGTCTATAGATGACGCCATCAATCAAGCATCTGTTCCTCCGGCAGCTGCAGAATTTATGCAATTCACTTTTTCAATTATAGAGTCGGGAAAGCCCCACTTGATGGCAGCTGTTTTCACGTTTGGTCGAGAAGATTTGATTCCCGATATGTTTGTGGAATTGGTAAGAGACATTGATGCCAATCAAGACGGTGATTTTTCAATGTTAAAATACTATCTAGAGCGTCACATCGAGGTTGATGGAGATCATCACAGTCACTTAGCGTTAGAAATGACGGCTCGCTTATGTGGCGATGATGACGTAAAGTGGAAGGAAGCTGTAGACGCCTCGGAAAAAGCGTTAAGACTTAGGTCAAAGCTATGGAGTGCCGTGCTTGATGAAGTTTTAGTAAATCACTAATTTCTTGGTCGCATTGACCTCTCTGTTATTCGTAATGTGTAAAAGGTATACGCCCGACGGTAATGGCGGCAGTTCGTATTCCATAAACAGGTGGTTTTTGGTAGGCACAGCATTCCTATGCAGAAGTGTTTTGCCTTGGATATCGCAGAATCGTATCGCAAAGTCGCCCTCTGCATGAGGAACGCCTTCAACGTCTACGGTTAGCGTGTTGCCGTTGATGCGTGATCGGTTGTCCATTGTCATCAAGCGAAACGACCCTGTACTTGCATTGTCCGTGTAGTCCACCATCCAACAGTTTTGCCAGTTAGAGGAATCTGTTTCGTTGCCTTGTGCAGCTCCTCGATGAGCAATGATTTCCGCGCATACCACGACTTGCCCAATGCTGCCTCCAATAATTGTCATCTGTCGAGAAACGTTGACGGTATCAAGGGGAGATAAGTTATTGCTCAAAACGTGTCGAAAGGAAACAGGGTTTCCCATTTCGAGCAGAGGCTGGCCGTTAAACGTTGGTTGATAGATGATAGAGTCACCGGCTGGGATTGTATTTGGCCCATTATTTTTAAATTGCACTTCAAAGGTGAACTGCACCCCCGACACAAAATAATTACGTGGTTGCATCAAGGCAATGGATAGGTCGTGGCCCTGAGCTGTTGCACACAACGTACATAAAAGCGCCATTACGCCAAGTAGAAAATGCTTCATGAGTCCATTTGTAGATTGATGCGTTTTACGCGTTGTAAATATACATCAATTCAGAAATAAACAAAAAGCAGTGTTCATTAATCTTTTGAAACCTAATCATCACCGTGAAATAAAAAAAGCCCTTCGACGACCGAAGGGCTTTTAAAGCAATGGAAAAAATCGAGTGATTAGTTGGTAATCATGATTTTTTTAGTGCTGTTGAAGTTTTTGTTGTCGCTCATGCGCATAATGTAAACACCAGAAGGAACAGTAGGAATGGTGATTTCATCCTTCACATCGTTTCCGTTGATGGGCAATTGACCGCTTAGGATGGATTGTCCACCAATGTTAATCAAGTCGTAGTTTAGGCGATCGGCAGAGCTGTTGATGGTTTTGATGTCAACGAAAAAGGTGTTGTCGAAGAAATACGAGTTATCTTCGGTAAACAACTGACGGAACTCTTCGGTGCTGGTTGAAGGGCCAACATAGCTGACGTTATTACAGTTTCTCCAATTAGACGAATCCAATTCGCCCCCAGCTGAAACGCCTAATACAGCAATCAATTCAGCGCAAAATTCAAACGTACCGGAATTGCCACCGGATACGGTAAAGGTTTCGCTAAACGTAATTGAGCCATTAGCTGCGATAGGCGCTTGCAATATTGTGGCGAATACGAAAGGCTGTTGGTTTTGATTCATAAACGGATTGTCGTTAATCAAGGGCACTACACCAATGGTATCACCGGCGGGAATGGCATCGGGGCCGTCGTTGTTGACATTTACTTCTATGGTAAAGCTTTGGCCGGAGTTGATGGTGCTGGTTGAAGTTGGCTCAACCAATTCAACAGATAAATCGTAAGAAGGTGTTTGAGCGAATGCTACACCAAAGCTCACAAATGCTGCGCAAGAGAATAATAATTTCTTCATGATAAAAGTGATGTTAGTTTAATTTAGACCGCTAAAGTACAACCAATAATTAAAATCCCATGGATTCTAATAGTTTTTTATGTAATGAAGAGTATAGGTAACGGGTATGCTGCTTAGCCCTGGCAAAGGGATGGGTGTTGCTACACTTGTATTCGATTGTACAGTAACGTGGTATGGTCCGTGTGAAATAACGTCTAAGGTAAGAGGGCCATCGCTGGTTTCCAAAATGAGATTTCCACCCCGTATGGAAAACGTTCCGGAGTTTCCAATACTTACAGGTATAGGAAAGGCAGGTAGGCCTGGAATGGTTGACAGTTGTAGTGTAAACTGACCGTCGAAATTGAGGTTGTTAGACTCTACGATCAATCCACCATTGGGGTTTTTATCTGTGCCGGAACTGGTTACGGGTAGGTCGATGCCGCCTAAATCTACGCTTATGGTGGATATGTATTCAACGGCATCTAAGTCGTAATCGCCCGGTAATTGTTGCGCTAGTGTTCTAGGAGGATCCGGAATGTTGATATCTATGATGTCCGGGTCTTTATTGCACGCAAGAATGATAAACGCTAATGTTAATAGCTGTAAAGGTTTTTGCATATGCTAAAGTCTAAAGATGTGAATGAAAGTAATGTCTTGGTTGATTGTTAAAAAACATGTGGTTTTAAGTGAGTGTAAAGTTGATGCAAGTTACGCTAAATCGCGTAATGAGACAATTACCTCTGTTACTTTTTCGGGGTTATCTATAAGTTTCACGATGGCTTTGGCAATGTCTGTAGGCGCGCTGAGTTCTCCGTTGCGATGATAGTCTAAAAAACGCTTTTGTTCGGGGAATTTATCTTCTGGTGTATTGCGAATTGTGGACTGCATGGGGGTGTCCACGATCCCGGGAGCTAAAGACCAAATGCGTATATCGTCATATTCTTTAGCAATGACGGAAGACAATGCGTCAACGGCTGCCTTTCCTGCACAATATGCACTCCATCCGGGAACAGGGTACTTGCCGGCACCGGAACTGATGTTGATTATGTGGCGCTGTTGATCACTGTTTGTTTGGCGCAGAAATAACGCACACAGCGAATGTACAGCCCATACGTTCAAACGATAATGCTCTGCTAATTCACTTGGATGTAATGCGGCGGTTTTGTTAATGGGGTTTATTTGTCCGGCGTTATTGATCAGCAACACGCGATTCTCGTCGACCGGTATGTCAAAGGATAATTTATCAACGGCATGATCGTCTGTTAAATCGAGCGATATGTGTTGGTAGTTGGGTGCGTGAATGGTTTGCCTACGACTAATTCCCAGTACACGATGATTGTATGTTGTAAATTCTTCGGCTAAAGCCCTTCCTAATCCTGTTGAGGTTCCGGTGATGATGATGTACATGCGTCGTATACGTTTGCGTATTACTTTTGTTGCATGCGAATATATAGCATCATTTTGGTTTACATCCTACTAACTGCTTGTATAATTGAGGAAAGTAGAACAGATGTGTATTCCATAGAGTATGATTGCGACCAGCCAAGTAATGTTTTATTCTTCACATTAAATAGTGATGCATCTTCCGAGCGGTTTTTAAAAACCACCACGTTAGAGCTCGATCCCAATAGGATAGCGCAGGACAATGAAAATTACCTCAGTATTGAGGGGGATTCGGTCTTTGTACGCACATTCATCAACAACAGCGACGGCATCATGAGATTGGATTTGTTGTTTTACCGCGACGGGACGGGAAACTGTTCTGATGTAAAAGGAGATGCCGTAATTGTAAAGGGTTATTTCGATGAAAATAACGTGTGGCGAAATCGCTTTTATCCCGTAGATTGTGAGAAACAAACTGAATTAATACTCATGTATTACAACCCCGATGAGCGTCAGGTATGCGGTCGATTTTCGTTTACCGTAAGGGTACAAAATCAAATGTACACCGTATCGAATGGCTACTTTAACTTAACGCTGCCTTAGTAAAGGTTTATGTCTAGTGCCTGCAGAAGCAAATGTGTCCTTTTGAACAAAAAACAAGCTGCTCTTCTTTTTCAAGTGTTCTCAAGCAACGGTAGATACTACTCCTGCTAATACCGGTTAATTCTTGTATGTGATGGATAGAAACAGCAAAATGTTCGTCGGCAAAATGTTTGAGTTGCTTAAGCACCCTTCTAAGACGGTCTAATGTATCCAGCTGATAATTGTACAATCCGTCGTTGAGTTGTTTTTCAAAGGAACTGTTGAGAACATATAACCATCCTTCTCTGAGTTCCGGGTTGTTTTCCATTTCTCTAAGGATGAGGTTTCCATCGATGATTAGGCATTGTGCACTCTGACTGATACACGTTAGCTTTCCATCCAGATACATGTCGTCTGTGTAAACGCCGTTTTGATTCGACAAGTCAACAGAAAGGAGCGTTTCACGTAAACCGTAAACGTTGCCGTGCTTTAGTAACTGCATGCCCTCCTTATTTTCGCCCAGCAAGAGCCCTTCAATTATGAAAACGGATTGAATCATTCCATTGTTATGTTGAGAAATGGTCTCATCTCTCTTGAGCTCTTTAAATTGGCCCATTTCCAACAAGCGCACTACCCAATCCTCGTTGAGGCTGGGGTAGGTCGATTGAATCACAGACGTTGCTTGTTGGTTTACCATTTTATTATTTGTATGATCAATATAACGGTTACTGTTATGCAAATGTATGTGTTTCATTCTGCCTAAAATATGATTGATATCACGTTATAACCTGAGGGATTACACAAAATTAAACCATATCTAAACAATGGAAACGGAGGTTTTGTTGATGTTTACACTGCTTGCATAACATTTTTTCGATGCGTATTTTTGCACATTCTAATGTTAATGCGGCCAAAAAAATAAATGATTTATATATGAAGGTACTTGTTTGCATCAGTCACGTTCCAGACACCACTGCTAAGATAAATTTCACGTCTGATCACAAAGAGTTTGATAAGAACGGCGTGTCGTTTGTCATTAATCCTTACGATGAGTTTGGTTTGACGAGAGCAGTATGGCTTCAAGAAAAGCATGGAGCTTCGGTTACGGTTGTCAATGTAGGAACTGCAGAGACAGAACCTACATTGCGTAAAGCTCTTGCCATTGGTGCCAACGACGCCATTCGCATCAATGCTGAACCTACAGATGGTTTTTTTGTTGCCAAACAAATTGCGCACATCGTTAAAGAAAATGGCTATGATATTGTGATTGCGGGTCGTGAATCCATTGATTACAATGGCTCACAGGTTCCCGGTATGCTTGCGGCTATGCTCAAATGGCCTTTTGTGAATGCATGTGTTGGTTTGGAGGTTCAAGACGAAAAGGCTGAAGTGATTCGCGAAATCGATGGTGGGAAAGAGAAAAGTGTGGTCTCATTGCCTGCGGTCATTGCCGGACAAAAGGGTTTGGTTGAAGAGAAAGATCTAAAAATTCCTAATATGCGTGGCATCATGCAGGCGCGTACCAAACCATTAAACGTTGTTGAGCCTGTAGACTCAGACGTCAAAACCGCGGCGGTTCATTACGAAAAACCTGCACCAAAAGGTGATTGCAAAATGATAGATGCCGAGAATGTTGCGGAGCTGGTAGATCTCTTGCACAACGAAGCTAAAGTCATATAAAAAACAAACAAAAAAAATTGATATGAGTGTTATTGCATATGTAGAGACTTGGGAGGGTAAATTCAAAAAAACCTCATTTGAAACTGCCGCTTACGCAGCACACGTTGCCCGTGAAATGGCAACCGACGCCGTAGCAGTGGTTATCAATGCTACGGATGATCCTTCGCAGTTGGGGAACTACGGCATTTCAAAAGTATACAGCGCATCCGATGCAGGTGATTTTAATAACTACACCTGGGCGAATACCATTGTCGCCGCAGCCAAAGAATCTGATGCTAACGGAATTGTTATCAGCGGCACATTCGGAGGTAAAATGATCGCCGGCGTTACAGCCGTTGCTTTTGACGGTGCATTGGTTTCAAACATCTCGGAAAAACCATCATCTGTAAGTCCTATGGTTGTCCGACGTTCAGCATTCTCAAGTAAGGGCTTTGTTGATTATGAAGTAAAATCAGACCGGTTTATCCTTTCCATTATTCCCAACGGAATAGGTGTACCTCAACCCGAATCCAACGCTGCGGAGGTTGTGTCCATCGATGCCGTAACCGGTGATTCTCCATCCGTTGAGGTCAAAGAGGTTGACCGTGTTAAAGGACAAATACCTTTGCCGGAAGCAGAATTGGTCGTGTCGGCGGGTAGGGGACTTAAAGATCCCGGAAATTGGAATTTGATTGAAGATTTAGCTGATGCTCTTGGTGCGTCAACTGCGTGTAGCAAACCCGTAAGTGATATGGGGTGGCGTCCGCACAGCGAGCACGTTGGGCAAACGGGTATAGCCATTAACCCCAATTTGTATATTGCCATTGGGATAAGTGGCGCCATTCAACACCTCGCCGGGGTAAGCGCTAGTAATAAAATTGTTGTGATTAATTCTGATCCGGAAGCTCCATTCTTCAAGGCAGCGGATTACGGCATTGTTGGTGATGCCTTTGAGGTTGTTCCTAAACTAACAGAGGCAGTAAAGACGCTCAAAGCCAACCAATAGATTTACCGAAAACATCGGAAATTGAATAAGCTTTTTTAATTTTGTAAACAATAAAATGGGAAATGCCTTTGGTGTTTCCCCTTTTTTTTTATCTTTGAAATCGCGTATACACGTGACTTAAACCACTAACATGAGCAAAAAAGTTCGACTCCTCATTAAGGGGCTCTCCTATAGCCAAACGCAATCGGGTGCCTATGCTTTGGTACTCGGAGAGGAGAATGGCAATCGCAAATTACCGGTTATTATTGGTGGATTTGAAGCGCAGTCTATTGCCATTGCTCTTGAAAAAGATGTGGAGCCACCGCGTCCACTTACGCACGATCTGTTTGTCAACTTTGCGAATAAGTTTGCCATTGATCTCAAAGAAATTGTTATTCATAAATTAGAAGAGGGTGTGTTTTTTTCCATCATGGTAATGGATCAAGATGGACAAGAAGTGGTCATAGACGCACGCACATCCGATGCCGTAGCTTTGGCAATCCGATTTGATTGTCAGATATATACGTATTCTAGCATTCTCGAAAAGGCGGGTGTTGTACTCGACGATAAAAAAGAAGCCGCTACACCTGATGAAACAACCTCGACTGCCCCAACAATGTCGCCTAAGCCTTCTTCCAACGAACGGTTAAAGTCGCTTCGTCAACAACTGGATGAGGCCGTGAAAAATGAAGATTATGAGAAGGCTGCTAAAGTCCGTGACGAGATAGACAAACTTACCTCTTGATCAATGAGGTTTCTGTTTTTTATTATTCTCTTTGGTTGTAGTTATTTTAACATACACAGCGCTTCTTCGAAACCGGTAGGCCAATGGGAGTTCAGCACCATCACCGATGCCAACGGCAATGAACTTTTCCCCATATCCGAGCTCGACACATTTAGCTTGCTCTCCGATGGAAGCTTTGCGTATTTTTTGCGTGCAAAAGACAGTTTGGTAGCCACGGGTTCGTGGCTTTACAACAACGACACTCTTCGCTTGTCTTACGAACGGCCATCCGATACAGTTCGCTATTACAGAACGACATATACTGAGAGTGATTTGTTGCTTATGGAATCCGGTGTAACGTATGCGTTTACACGTAAGAATGAGAATCTGACGCCAGTGTTGGAAAGTCCACCGCAAATAGATTGGCAGTGGACAAGTTTAGTGAAAGGGATTCTCGGACTCTCTACACTTCTCTTTATTGGTTTTTTGCTTTCCAAGCATCGCAGAAGAATTGACTGGATACTTATATTAAAAGGGTTGAGTATACAGATTCTGTTTGCCTTACTCATCCTCAAAGTGGACTTTGTAAGAGATGCGTTTGACAAAGTAAGCGGAGCGTTTGTCAAGCTGTTGTCGTTTACTCGATTTGGTTCCGATTTTCTTTTTGGTGATCTCATCAACACCGATTCGTTTGGTTACATATTTGCGTTTCAAGTATTGCCAACCATCATTTTCTTTGCCGCACTTACAAGCGTATTGTTTTACTACGGGATTCTTCAAAAAATCGTTTTTGCATTCGCGTGGGTTATGCGTAGAACGCTGAAATTAAGCGGTGCGGAAAGTCTTGCGGCAGCGGGCAATATTTTTCTCGGACAAACGGAATCCCCATTATTGATTAAACCGTATTTGGAACGCATGACCATGTCGGAGTTGCTCTGCGTAATGACGGGTGGTATGGCTACCATAGCGGGAGGAGTGCTTGCGGCATACATTGGGTTTCTGGGAGGTACAGATGTCGTAGGTCAGGTATTTTTTGCCAAGCATCTTATCGCAGCATCAGTAATGAGTGCTCCTGCGGCAATTGTTTCCGCAAAATTGTTGTATCCGGAAACCGAACGCATTTCTTCAGAAATGAACGTATCGAGTGATCGCATTGGAAGCAATGCCTTGGAAGCCATATCAAATGGCACAACTGATGGATTGCGATTGGCCATCAATGTGGGAGCAATGCTCTTGGTGTTTATTTCGTTTATTGCCATGTTTAATTTTTTGTTTCGCGATGGGTTGGGTGCATTGTTGGGCGTAAATGAATTGATTAATGATTTTACCAATGGACAGTACGACGGCTTGTCGCTGGAGTTTGTGTTGGGGTATCTTTTGGCTCCCCTTACATGGCTGATGGGCGTTGCAGCAGAAGACATCGTGTTGGTAGGACAGCTGTTGGGTGAAAAAACCGTTCTCAACGAATTTGTAGCCTATGTATCGCTGGGACAGTTGATGGAGTCCGATGCATTTGCCGATCCCAAAAGTGTAGTAATTGCTACATATATATTATGTGGTTTTAGCAACTTTGCCAGTATAGGAATTCAGATTGGGGGCATTGGAGCGCTCGCGCCATCGCGGAGAGGTGACCTTAGTCGTTTGGGCATACGTGCATTGATTGCGGGAACGTTTGCGTCGCTTTTTACCGCTGTAGTGGTGGGGATGATGATATAGTGTTGTGTCTTACTTTTGTGCAACGCAAACAACAGCCATATTTCCGTTGTTTTTTAATGTCAACGAATACAATAAACTCATTTTATATGCGATTTTTTTCATCCAAAAAAAAACAAAGCAACGACAATTTTTTACGAAACAGTGAAAAAAAGGGACGTCCGCGTTTTCACACACTAATCATAAAAGACGTTCGCAGAGAAACTGCCGATTGTGTCTCCATTTCGTTTGAGGTTCCCGATGCTCTCAAAGAAGATTACCGATTTTACCCCGGTCAATACTTAACCCTTCGCACCACCATAAATGGTGAAGATGTTCGTCGTTCTTATTCCATCTGCAGCAGTCCACTAAAGGAAGATTTGCGGGTGGCTGTTAAAAAACTGGAAGGGGGGCTTTTTTCTACTTATGCCAATGAAGAGCTTGCCGCTGGTCAACAGTTAGACGTGATGACTCCGGAGGGCAATTTCACAACCTCCATCGATGAAACACATAAAAATCATTACGTAGCATTTGCAGCAGGTTCAGGTATCACGCCAATCATGAGTTTGATGAAGACCATTTTAGAAAAAGAATCCGATAGCAGATTCACGTTGTTCTTTGGCAACCGCACTACCAATTCCATTATTTTTCGCGACACCATTGATGAGTTGAAGAACACGTATATGGAGCGCTTGCGCGTTCATCACATATTGAGCCGTGAAGATCAAGGAAGCGATTTGCTAAAAGGACACATCGACGAGGAGAAATGCCGCGCTTACGCCAGTACGTTTTTCGACACCAATGATGTGACGCGCTTCTTTATTTGTGGCCCTGAGGGCATGATTGTTTCCCTCGATGCAACGTTAAAAGAGTTAGGTGTTCCCAATGAGGCCATTACATTTGAATTGTTTACAACAAGCAAAGCCGAACAAGCAACAGGCGTAGAGGATACACCTAAGAGTGAATCGCGCAGCGACGCACCCAGCGATGTTTCCCAAGTAACGGTCATCCTTGATGGTGAAGAAACACATTTTGATTTGGCGTACGATGGTGATACAATCGTAGACGCTGCCATGGATGCCGGTTCAGACGTGCCATTTAGCTGCAAAGGCGCTGTTTGCTGCACATGTCGTGCACGTGTTCTGGAGGGTGAAGTGGAAATGGATATGAACTATGCGTTGGAGCCTGATGAGGTAGAAGACGGATACGTTTTAACCTGTCAAACACATCCCCGCAGTAAAAAGGTAGTAATTTCATTCGACGACTAGTAGAGACATTGCATGCAATGTCTCCCAAGCACAACCGTGCCGTGGTATAAATGTTTTGTTACCTGCAATGTCTCCCAAGCACAACCGTGCCGTGGTATAGTTGTTTTGTTACCTGCAATGTCTCCCAAACACGACCGTGCTGTCGTATAAATGTTTTGTTACCTGAACCATGTATACCGCGTTTTTACAAAACCCATTGTATCAATTAAAAACATGCAATCGATTTCCCATAAAGCGTACCCGGTAAAATTTTAGGGGAACCGATTCGTTGTCACCTATAGCTGAGCCATCGTATAAAAGATATTGCGAACTGTCGCAGGCGCAATAGCCGTACATCATATCGTCTTCGATGAATATCCTGCCGCATTCACGATCCCAGTGAACCGGGCATGCACGGTCAAAAACGGCAAAGTCTTCTGAACTTTGCGATAAGAATCGACGGTAAACTATCAATCCTTTATACCCCCCTTCATGGTAGATGGCACCTCCTGGATTTTGCAGTGGTAGGCTAGAAGGTATGTTAAGGGATATATATGTGTCAACAAAAACTTCCGGGATGGGATGTTGTTCTCTACGACAGCCCATCAGTGCAACTGTTACCACGAATAGAAAAAGAGTTGTTTTTCGTCGATTTATCATCGTTTAGTTGTTCCAATAAGTGTTAAATGATAACTCCAAAAGAGCAAATTTAGTGTAATTCACTGATAATTCAATGCAAATTTGGTTCCAAATACAAAAAAAAGAGCTTCATTTTCAAATTGTTAAAACCAATTCACAAAAAACATTAACAAACCTTTTGGCTGTAAAAAAAATAACTCGTTATTTTACATTTGGTTTAAAGGTAGATATTAATACGTTTATTCATGACTAAAAAATTACTAAGTCTGCTCTTTGTTTGCAGCACCGTGTTGGCTTTTGCACAACAACGTCCTGGTTCGATACGAGGAAAGGTTACCGATGCGACGACTGGTGATCCGGTTTCGTTTGCTACGGTAGTTGTTAAAGACCGTGCCGATAATGTTATCCGCTCACAGGACGCAGATTTGGATGGTAATTACAACATCAACCCGTTGGATGTTGGTACATATAATGTGGAAATTTCATTTATGGGATATTCTACGATTGTATTAGAAGGCATTCAAGTCAACCCCAACGTCGCCACGGTTCAAAATTTTAAAATGAGCCAGTCTGCTACCGATATCGATGTTATTGAAATCATTGAGTACGATAAGCCGCTTATCAATACAGATCCGGTAACTCGTGTTACTGATAAAGAAATTGGTGAAATGGCTGTGCGTGAAATTACCAATATCGCTGCACAAACGGCTGGTGTATACGCTGCAGATGATGGATCTGCGCCTATCATACGTGGCTCACGTTCCAATACTACCGTTTACTTTATTGATGGTGTAAAAGTGCGCGGCTCACTTCAATTGCCACAAAATGCCATCCAGCAAACAGAAGTTTACACGGGTGGACTGCCCGCTCAGTATGGTGACGCCACAGGTGGTGTCATATCAACAACAACTAAAGGACCCTCTCCATTGTTTTTTGGGTCGGGTGAAATACTAACATCATCTCCTTTCGATGACTACCATTACAATCTTGGTGCTTTTACTCTCGGTGGTCCTCTTCTTAAAAGCAAAGACAAAAAGCGAACGCTGGTTGGTTTTTTGTTTGCAGGTGAGTATCAATTTCAAAATGATCCTCGACCAGGTTCTCCACAGTTTCAGGTTAACCCCGGAGTGTTAGATGACATTCGCGCAAATCCGGTACGCGCAGCAGGTCCTGGCCAAGGTGTTGTTTCTAACGCCAACTTTGTGACTATGAATGAGCTAGAAGAGATATCTTCTCGTCTTAATGTACAAAACCAAGACATACGCTTAACCGGAAATGTAAATATCTCCCTTACCGAAACTACGAGTCTAGCTTTAGGTGGTCGTTTTGTTTACTCCGACGGTACACAATCTAATCGTTTTCATTCATTATTTAACTACAGAAATTTTGCGGAATTCCAAAATATGGACTGGGCCGTTTTTGCACGTGTAACCCAGCGATTTAATTCTGATGGCGAAAACCGCAATAGTTTGTTGCAAAACGTTTTTGTTAGTTTAAATGTCGACTATACGCGTAACACCCGAATCATTCAAGATCCCAATCACCGCGACAACGTATTCGCTTACGGGCATGTTGGTACATTTGATTTGGAGTCTGACTTTGCCTACCAATTTGGACGCGACGAATCCACTGGTCTAACGGGTTTTAGAGCAATATCCCCAAGACCCATTAGCACGTCTTTTACGCCAAGTCCTTACAATCCTGAGCTCGCTGCTTACACATCGTTCCTCTACGATGCTGTTGCTGCCAATCCATTGCTGGGTAGTACCAGAAACTTTGACGATATTCGCGCCGGTAACGGGTTGATCAACGGTGACCAACCTCTCCCCGTTTATGGTTTGTGGGGTAATGTAGGTGCTAACATTTCCAACTACCAAGAAATAAACAACTCTCAGTTCCGTATTACAGGTTCTACGACGTTCGATATCAAAGGCCATTCATTAATATTTGGTTTTGAATACGAACAGCGATTCGACCGCTCCTTCAGCGTTGGAGGTCCAGGATTATGGCCGTTGATGCGTCTCTTGCAAAATGACCATATCAACGAGATTGATTTTGACAAGCCTCAGCCGGTTTTCGACGAAAATGGCGTATTTCAAGATACCATCTTATATCCTTTCTTATTTTCAGAAACAGCTTACCGTCAAAATGCATTTGCCCGCAGATTCCGTGATGCCGTTGGAATCAATCGCAGAAGTACAGAACACATCAACATCGATGCGTATGATCCTTCCACATTCAGCCTTGATATGTTTTCACCCGATCAGTTGATCAACCTTAGTGGTCAGCGTCAAATCAACTACCAAGGTTACGATCATACCGGTCGTTTGATGCGCGGATCCAACCCAACTATTGAAGACTTTTTCACGCAGCGAAATGAAGACGGTACACTTGCTCGTCCAATCGGAGCGTTTTCTCCTATATATGGATCCGTCTTTTTACAAGACCAATTTACATTTAATGACCTGAGATTCAACGTTGGTGTTCGTGTTGACCGCTACGACGCTAACCAGTCTGTGCTCAGAGATCCGTTTTCACTCTACCCTGCACGTACCGTTGGAGATTTGAGTCCTGAACTTAGAAGTACTGTTCCATCATCAATTGGTGATGATTATATTGTATATGTACAAGATTATACATTTTTTCAAACCGGACAAGACGCAACCATTGTCGGTTTCCGTGATGAAGGCAATTGGTTTGGAACAGATGGTCGAATTTTGAGAAATCCCAAGGATATTGCTGACGCAGGTGGCGGTCAAGCGCGTCCTTACTTCTTTGATGATCCAGACAACTTATCACTGGATGCATCGTCATTCACAGACTATACTCCGCAAATCGTTGTGATGCCGCGTATCAACTTCAACTTCCCTATTTCTGATGAGGCATTGTTCTTTGCACACTACGATGTATTGGCACAACGTCCTGATCCGGGATTATCTTTCTTCAACCCCATTCAAATTTTAGAATACGAGGTATTAAAAGGAACCAATAACCCTATTCCAAATCCCAACCTTCTCCCACAACGAACCACCGATTACGAAATTGGGTTTACTCAAGTATTGACACGTATCAGTTCAATGAAGATTTCCGGTTTCTATCGTGAAATGCGCGACATGATGCAGACACGTGCCATGACAAACGCATACCCAGGGACATATATCACTTATGATAACTTAGACTTCTCAACAGTAAAAGGGTTTTCATTGGAGTACGACCTACGTCGTTATAAAAACTTTACAGTGTTTGCAAATTACACATTACAATTTGCCGACGGTACAGGGTCAGGACCTAACACCTCTCTTAACCTTGCCAGAACAGAACAACCCAACTTGCGTTTTATCTTGCCGTTGAGTTTTGATTCACGTCACCAAGCCACCGTCCGCTTTGATTACCGCTATGGCGCAGGTGATGCATACAACGGTCCGGTATGGGGCAATAAGCGTGTGTTTGAGAACTTTGGTGTAAACTTCGTTGTAAATGCCAACTCTGGTACACCGTTTACCCGTCGTGAACTCCCTTACCCGTTGACTACAAATCCTCAAGGTAACATTCCTACACTTGGTCAAGTAAACGGTTCGCGTTTACCTTGGCAGTTCCGTGCCGATATGCGAATCAATAAGGTATTCCAGTTTGCCTTTAAAGAAGAAGGTAGAAAGCAAAACGTTGATGTATATTTACAGGTGCTCAACGTATTTAACAATCTCAACGTATTGAATGTGTATCAATACACCGGTGACCCTCAAGATGATGGATACCTAGCATCTGATCGCTCCGCGTCTATTGTTGCACAGGCCGTAAGTTCAGAAGCATTTGCAGATTTGTATAGAACACGTTTACAAAACCCATTTAATTTCTCACTACCACGTCGTATTCGTCTTGGTGTAATGTGGAATTTCTAATAAAAACATTTGATTTTAAAGCACAGTAGTATGAAAAGGAGTATTGTTTTTTGGCTATCAACCGTCCTGATTTTAGCGACTAGCGTTTCCTTAGAAGCCCGTGAAGTTCCCGGTGCTGGTGATCAGGGAAAAAAGAAGTTCGTTAAGCGTACCATGAACGAATTATGTAGTCCTGCTACAGCCCAAACAGACTTGGATTTAAATAACGTGCGCGCGCGTGTGCTTGCAGCAGGTGATATGTGGTGGAATCTTACTGGTCAACCACGATATGAAGTACCTAAGGGAAGTAACCGCCACTCCATGTTTGCTGGTGCATTGTGGCTTGGTGGATTAGACGAGGGTGCGCAATTGCGTTTGGCTGCTATGACGTACCGTCAACGCGGTAATGACTTTTGGCCTGGTCCTTTGACCGATGACGGTACTGCTTCTGTTACCAACGAAACATGTAGTCGTTACGATCGCTTTTGGACCATTACCAGGGAAGAAGTAGAGATTCACCGTGCTTGGTTACAATGTCTAGATGATCCAGACTGTAACGATGCTGAATCGTTCCCCGGATACGAAATTCCCTTAATCATCCGTGAATGGCCGGGAAATGGCATCCCTGATTACGATAGCCCCCTTCCTTTTCGCCTCGCTCCTTTTGAAGACGTTGATGGCGATGGGTTGTACGATCCTATGGTAGATTATCCTGGTTTTGATCTTGATCGTCAATACGACTGCCGACTCGTTGAAATAGACGTACTTTACGGAGATAAAACCATTTGGTGGGTGTATAATGACCGCGGTAATGTGCATACAGAAACCCAAGCAGGTGCTCTTGGTTTTGAAATTCGTGCTCAAGCCTTCGCGTTTAGCACGAACGATGAGATTAACAGTATGACATTTTACAATTACCGTATTCTCAATAAATCTACCTTTACACTTACCAATACGTTTTTTGGTACTTGGTTCGACCCGGATTTGGGTAACCCTATTGATGACCTTATTGGTTGCGATATTCCCCGTGGCTTGGGATATTGCTATAATGCAAATCCTATCGATGCTGGCCCTATTGGTTATGGCGCTAACCCACCGGCCATTGGTTTAGACTTCTTCCAGGGTCCTTTTGCCGATTACTTCGATGGCTTAGACAACAACAAAGATGGGTGTATTGATGCTGTACGTGATTCAGCTGGTAACTGTATTCCTGAAAATCCTGCTTTGGGTATCAATGAACGCATCATCATGAGTGGGTTTATGTATTATAACAGAAGCGACTTCTCTAACCAAGATATGGTAGACCCTCGCTTCGGAAATGAGTTTTATCGCTATTTACAAAACCGTTGGAGAAACGGAAACCCTCTTGTTTACACGCAAAGTGGTGGTTTAGGGAGTGGACAAAATGGCAATGGGTTTACACCAGACGGATCCGGAACCAGAACCCTTTTCGCTTACCCCGGATTGACTTTTGATACGACGGCTTCTGGTCGTGAAACAGAAGGGAGATTCGATCACGGTACGTTTCCTCCATTTGAACCTTGGCCCAACGGAGGCTGGTTTGAGCCCTCAACAGAACTATTTGATAAGAGAGGTCTGCATAGTGCTGGTCCTTTTACGCTTGAGCCTGGAGCGCTTAACTTCATTACCACTGGTGCTGTTTGGGCTCGTGATTTTACTAATCCCGACCCATATGCTTCTGTAGAATTATTGAAAATTGCTGATGATAAAGCCCAAAATCTATTTGATAATTGTTTCCAAATACTTGATGGTCCAGACGCTCCACTTGTTAGCATAGAATCCCTTGACCGTGAGCTTATTTTAAAGCTCTCTTACCCACCCACAAGTAATAACTTTAATTTCGGATATCGTCAAGTAGATCCCTTAATTGTAGAACAGCCTGACTGGGACGGTGATCCGGCTATCATCGATTCAGCGCGGAGAGCCGGTTATTTTGAGTACGCGTTTGAGGGTATTCAAGTCTTCCAGTTCCGCAATGCCGATGTAACTTCAGCAGACTTATATAATCCTGACCTCTCGCGTTTGGTTTTCCAATGCGACATTGAAAACGAACACACACAGTTGATCAACTACGAGCGTGCCCCTGATTTGAACAATGCGTTCGTGCCTCAGGACATGACAATTGAATCTAACAACAGTGGTATTCAAACGTCTTTCAGAATCACGCAGGATGCCTTCAGCGATCAGTTAGATGGTCGTTTAATTAACCATACGGAATACTACTATTACGTGATTGCGTATGCGGTGAACCAGTTTAGACCGTTTAGCCCAGCTGAACCGGATTTGACACAACAAACTCCGTATCTATCCAGCCGTCGTTCAGCTGACGGTGGTTCAATTCAAGTTCAAGCTGCAACTCCTCATAAAACAGAGTTCCAAAAAGATGGTCTTACATTGGGCTCTCAGTATGGAGATAGCCCCGAGATTACTCGTTTGGATGGTATGGGTAATATGGGACGTTTCCTTGAGCTTACCGAAATGAGCGAAGAGGCCATTGTGAATACCTACAAGGTTGATCAGCTTACGTACAGAAAAAACCAAGGGCCGGTTAATATCAAGGTTGTAAACCCTAAAAAAGTACGTCCCGGTAATTTTACCCTTAAGTTCGATGGTCCACTCGTTAGCAATAGCGAGCGTTTATCAGATGATACCCACTGGATCCTCGAGGGTACTTACACGAACGAGGATGGAGAAGAAGTTGTCTTAGGTTTCGATCCGAACTTCCCAAATGATCCCGGTGGTATTCGTTCCGATACAACCATTGGTTTCAATAATGAGCAGATCATCGCTGATTTAGGGATTTCCATTAATGTTCTCAATGCAAGAAATCCAGCGGAAGACGAGGAATGTACATTCGGTGCCGGTGTAATCGGTTCTGAAGTAATCTATGAAGATCCTACCCAGCCGTGGATTACGGGTATATCAAGCAACAATTCCTTTACACCGCTAAATTGGATTCTTGCTGGTACAAATACAAATACAGCAGCTGAAACTGCAAACCGAGTGTACATGGACCGTATGCCTGATCCTTGTGATAATTGGAACCTGGTCAACAGAACATGGGCGCCTTATTCAATGGTCAGTCGTCTTCGTTTTCAGCAAGATGATAATAACTTCTCGCAAGGTTTTGGACCGGCTAATAATGCGAATAACGGTAACAATGATTCACCTGATGCCAATGTTGGTCGTTCAAAATCAGTTGACGTCGTTATCACTACAGATAAATCAAAATGGACTCGTGTGCCTGTATTCGAAATGGCTGAAGATCCACTCGAATCAGCTGATGGACTCACAAATCACCAACATCGTACTGCACGTGGATGGATATTGCAAGGAGATGAATTGGTAAGAAGTGACCGCGATGAAGACAGAGGATGGTCTTATTTCCCAGGTTATGCCATTGATATCGAAACAGGTGTTCGTTTGAGTATGGCGTTTGGTGAAAACACTTGGTTAGTAGGAGATAATGGTAATGATATGCTTTGGAATCCCTCAGCGCGTGTAGCATCTACGTTTGAGCTAACAATGGGAGGAATGCACTATCTCTATGTGTTCAACCCAATAGCAGTATCATCCCAAGCCTCTGAACAAGTTGATATTACTTACAAGGGTGATGATTTAACATCCAATCCTTTGAATATTAAATTCCTTCAAAATCCAACGTCAAGATCAAACCGTGTTTTATGGGCTTCTGTTCAGTACGTTCACGTACCACTACAAAATCCGGCGTTTGCCAATGTGGATCCTTACGGGGAAACTCCCGGTGATGTTCGCTATAAAATCCGTATGAATCGTGCTTGGACAGAGTACAAAACAGACGATGAGCCCAATAATGGTCTGCCGATGTATGGGTTCAACACCAATGACATTGCGGCCAGTGTTAGACAGCCGGATGTTGCCTCCGAAGCATTGGATTTGATACGTGTTGTTCCAAATCCATACTATGCATTCTCTCGTTATGAGCAAAGTCAGCTTGATAATCTTGTAAAAATCACCAATCTACCCGATCGTTGTGATATCCATATCTACACTACTTCGGGAACGAAAATCAGATCGTTCCGTAAGGATAACACCTTGCCGTCTGTAGATTGGGATTTGACTAATGATTACGGGATACCCATTGCTAGTGGTGTTTACATCATCCATGTGGATGCCGGTGAACGTGGAGATAAAGTGCTAAAATGGTTTGGTGCAATGCGTCCCGTCGACCTCAATGCTTTTTAATAGAACTTAATACGAATAAATAGTTTGATGGTGGTGTTTGAAACATCAAACACCACCAATCACAACAACACAAGTAACAACTAATCGCGTTATGATAAAACCACTAAAGGTAGTTGGATTGGCACTCGCCGTTGTTAGCGCCCCACTATACGCGGGTAACCCCCAACGTGTTGGCGAAGCAGGTGCAGCAGAGTTGCTCATCAACCCATGGTCTATGAATTCAGGAATGAATAACGCCAACGTAGCCGGAGCTCGAGGCGTTGAGGCCATTTTTATGAATGTTGCCGGTACAGCATTCACTGAAGGAACAGAAGTTGCCTTTTCAAACACGCAATGGATGGTAGGAGCAGATATGGCCATTAATGCTTTTGGATTGACACAGAGTGTTGGTCAAAATGGTGTTTTGGGTCTGTCGCTTACCAATGTGAATTACGGTAATATTGATGTCACTACTGAAAATATGCCAGATGGTGGTCTTGGTACGTTTTCACCTAATGCTACAATTATTACAGGTTCATATGCGCAGAAGTTTACCGAAACCATTTATGGTGGTGTAAACCTAAAAGTATTTAACCAGCAACTCAACAACCTTAGTGCAACAGCACTCTGTATTGATGCAGGTGTACAGTACGTAACTGGTAGTCGCAAACAGATTCGTTTCGGTATCAACCTCAAGAATATCGGCCCCTCTGTCTCATTTCGTGGAGATGGATTGGATGTCCCTCTAACCGTTCCTGGTGAAGGAAATTACACACAATCGTTTCAAAGCCGTTCAGCTGCCTTTGAATTGCCATCTACGTTGAATCTCGGTGGTGCTTATGACTTTGATTTAGGGAGTGATTTAAGACTTACTGCTATGGGTACGTTTAATTCAAACTCCTTCCAAAAAGATGAATATCACGTAGGAGGTGAAGTGGCTTTTCAAGAAAAGTACATGTTTCGTGCCGGGTATATCTTTTTCGACAACCGTATCGATGGTGTTCAAACCAATGCCTTTACCGGTTTTGCTAGTGGATTAACTGTTGACCTACCGCTATCTGAAGACGATAATACCCGCTTTGCTTTAGACTTTTCTTACCGTCAAACACGTGCACCCTTTATGGGAACGTATAGTGCGGGTCTGAGAGTGATGTTCTAAACAATATCTCTTCATTGGCGTCAAATGTCATCGGTGTTTTTGTATTCAATTGAAGGTCAATATAAATTTACTAAGATTTTACCGATATTAACGCATTTGCTACACGTTATTAATTTTATTTCAGACAAAACAAAATCAAATATTAAACAAGCAAATTAAGCATGATTACCTACGTTAGTAGTTGATACTTATATAGTATCTTTATCGCATGAAAAGACCATATTTGTTGTGGTCTTTTTTTTATTTAAATGCCTTGTAAAACAAGGTATTAAACTAAAGTGCTTTAACAACAAATCAACATCTATTTCGCTATGTCCAAGGTATCATATTACACACCGGAAGGTCTTCAAAAGCTCAAAGCTGAACTTGAACACCTCAAAAATGTAGAACGTCCGAGTATTTCTCGCCAAATTGCAGAGGCACGCGACAAAGGTGATCTCTCAGAAAATGCGGAATACGATGCTGCAAAAGAAGCACAAGGGTTACTGGAGTTAAAGATTAGCAAACTCGAAGATATTGTTGCTAATGCGCGCGTCTTGGATAAAAGCAAGATGGATACATCTAAGGTAATGGTGCTGTCTACAGTAACGCTAAAAAACACAACCAACGGTGCACGTATGACGTATACCTTGGTGAGCGAATCAGAAGCGGACATTAAAGCGGGGAAAATTTCCGTGAATAGTCCCATTGGCAAAGGTCTTCTAGGAAAAAAAGTTGGCGAGCAAGCATCTATTAAAGTGCCGAGTGGCACAATGACCTTCGATATTGTTGACATCAAAATGCAATAGACATGGCAACGATTTTCACCAAGATCATTAACCGAGAGATTCCCGCCAACATTGTCGATGAAAATGATTACGCTATTGCGTTTATGGATATTAGACCCTTGCAAAAAGGGCATACACTCGTTGTTCCTAAAATGGAAGTTGATCGCTTGTTTAATTTACCGGAGGATGTGTATTCCGAACTGTGGAACTTTGCACGCCGTGTAGCCAATGCCGTCGAGAAAACAGTAGACTGCAATCGCGTAGGCGTTACTGTTTATGGATTAGAGGTTCCTCATGCGCATATCCACTTAATTCCCATCTTACAAGAGGGAGATATGGATTTCAAACACCCAATGGACGGCGTTAAAGCTGAAGATATTGCGGAAATGGCCAAAGCCATCTCCCGTAATCTTGTAGATTAACCCAATCGATTGGGGTTTTGCCGTACAAACGCGTCCCACCCGCTGTAACTTTTTCCGCCCACCATATTCCCATTTTGAAAAAAATGGCACAAGGCGACGGCCAAGGCATCTGTGGCATCTAACTTTCCTTCGATGGGCGTCTTTTGCCCTAAGGAATAAGGCAATGCCGCAGCTACTTGTTCCTTTGATGCACTTCCCTTACCGGTTATAGACTGTTTTATTTTTCGAGGTGAATACTCACAAATTGGTATGTTTTTATGCATTGCAGCAGCCATTACTACACCTTGAGCTCGTCCCAGTTTAAGCATGGATTGAACGTTTTTGCCGTAAAACGGTGCCTCCACAGCCATTTCATCCGGCAGATAAGTCTCGATGATGCGCACGGTTTCTTCAAATATGTGTTTGAGTTTCTCCATAGGATCGGTCATCTTTCGCATCGATACAATCCCTAAATCAATAAGACGTACATTTCTTCCTTTACCCTCAATCACTCCAAAACCCATAACAGTGGTTCCGGGGTCAATGCCCAGTATCCGTCTTTCCTGTACTTTTGTGCTCATGGAGGTGTATTTCGATTATCGACATCACTAAACTTTACAAAGGTATAACATGGCCGTTGGTATTCTTTTTCTTTTTCCCGCCGTATTCTACGTAGTTTTGGTGTGGCGGTGGACTTCGGCTTTAAAACGCCCCATTTCCACATACCGCTCCGAAGGTATTCTTTCGGTATCGGTAGTCGTTGCCTTTCGCAATGAAGGAAAAAAAACGTCACAATTGCTCGAGCAATTGGAGCAACAAGTTATACCCAAACACCTCACTTTGGAATGTCTCTTCGTGGATGATCACAGCAACGACGACGGTGCTGCATTGCTGCGACAAACAATGGCGAAAACAACGTGCAATGCCCGTATGATAACCGCCAAAGGCAAAGGAAAAAAAGCTGCGCAAATGACCGGTGTTCTCGAAGCGCAATCAGATCTTATACTCACATTAGATGTGGATGTATTGCTGCATCCTAAGTGGCTTTCGACAATGGTTAATACGCATTTAACAAATGGATGGGCCTACACCGCTGCTACGGTCATTCCATTGCCATCACATACGCGTATTGGTAAATTGACATCTCTTGAGTTCCTGAGTTTACAAGCCGCTACCGAGGGTAGTTTTGCCATCGGGCGACCGTTTATGTCGAATGGAGCCAATAGCGCGTTTTATCGGCACGCTTGGCACGACGCAAAACAGCTGCGAACAGATCAAAGCATTGCATCTGGAGATGATGTGTTTCTGGTACAAGCATTACAGAAGCTGAAAATGCCAATGGGCCACGCAGCTCACCCCGACGCAGTTGTGTTCACTCAAATGCCCGAACACCTGAGCGATGTGTTGATTCAGCGTACTCGTTGGGCAGCTAAAACAACACATTACACAAGTCGGTATGCGCAACTCGTTGCCATTGTGGTAGCGCTTTTGGCACTTTTTCAGCTCCTTGGCTGGATCTTTTCGCCATACCTTTGGGGTTTGGTGTGGATTAGTAAAACGATAGTGGATGTGGAAATACTTAAAACAATGGGGCGGAAATACGATATACCTACCCCAATGCGTTATTGCCTTGTGCTGGCTGTCATATACCCTTTTTACACTCTTCTAATTGTGATGCTTACTCTTCTATCACCTCTTTTTCAACAACCCAATAAACAGTGGAAGTAAATGCGACTCCCTGATTTTTATTCAAACAAAAACGCTTGGAAAGGATTGATGCTCGTTATGGCGATTTTTATCGGCGTGGCAACACTGATTTACACCGAAACCTTTTTGTCAAAGCTGCGCAAGGAAGAGGTAAAAAAAATGGAGCTTTGGGCAGAGAGTCTACAAACATCCATTGCTGAAGACGTGGGCGATTCGGAGTTGACTCTGGCTAATTTAGTGCTTCAAACAAATACCACAATACCCATCGTGATGGTCGATGCCGATGGCAACGTCCAAACGCGACGAAACATACCCGAAACGTACAGCAATTCACCAAAAGCACTGGAGAACTACATAGAAAAAATAATGGCTAAACGCGAGCCCATTGATATTCAGTTTTCACAAGGTGAACCACTTTTTGTCTATTTTGACGATTCCGTATTGCTCTCACAATTGCGAATTTATCCGCGGGTTCTTTTGGGTGTAATTGCGTCTTTCTTGGTTATCGCCTACCTAACATTTTCGAGCAGCAGGCGTGCCGAGCAGGATCGCGTGTGGACCGGATTGGCCAAAGAAACGGCACACCAAATTGGGACGCCCCTTAGTTCCTTAATGGGCTGGGTAGAAATACTGCGTTCCAAAGGTGTAGGTGAAGATATTATTGTTGAAATTGAAAAGGACATTGATCGATTGACGCGCATTACCGATCGGTTCTCAAAAATTGGTTCCAGACCTCAGCTTTCGTCCGTCTGTGTTTATGATGGATTAAAAGATATAGTTGATTATCTTATACCACGTGTGCCGCGTAAAATATCCCTTTCGCTGGAAGTCCCCGAAGCACTTCAACGAGTAGAAGCACCACTTAATTTGCCGCTCTTTCAGTGGGTGATAGAAAACCTGATTCGCAATGGCATTGACTCCATTCAAGGAAAAGGGAGTGTAAAGGTTTTGATGGGCGAGCAGACATCGTATTTTTTCATCGAGGTCATTGATACTGGAAAAGGCATCCCACTACGTCAGCAAAATGCCATTTTTAGACCCGGTTACACCACCAAGAATAGAGGCTGGGGTCTCGGATTATCGCTGTCGCGTCGCATCATCAACGAATATCACAAGGGAAAAATATTCGTTGCCCAATCTGAAGTTGGCAAGGGGACGGTATTTCGTATTCAATTGAAAAAAGACGCATAATCTATATATGGCCGGTATTTACATTCATGTCCCGTTTTGCCGTAAGGCATGCACGTACTGCGATTTTCACTTTTCTACCAAAATTGCCAATGTGCCGGCATTTGTCGAGGCTCTCAAATTGGAATTGCGAATGCGCGCCGCCGATTGGCGCTTTGGGGCTGTAGAAACGCTTTACTTTGGTGGCGGTACGCCTTCAGTGCTTAATCCTATGCAAGTGAAAAGCATCACTGACGTCATTCAAGAACGTTACGTTTGCAACATTCGGGAGTTCACCTTTGAACTCAACCCAGACGACGCCAATGTAGACTATTTAAAAGACATTCGCGCATTGGGAGTGAACCGCTTGAGCGTGGGGTTGCAGAGCATGCGCAACAGCGATTTGGAGTGGATGGGTAGAACACATAGGGCAGAACATATTCGCCGTATGCCGATGCGTGCACGCGATGGTGGATTTACTAATTATACCGTTGATTTTATATTCGGGATGCCGGAAATGTCGTTGCAAACGTGGAAAAGCCAACTGCAATGGGCAATTGATCAAGACATTCCGCATTTGTCGCTGTATGCTTTAACCGTGGAGCAAAAAACGCTGTTGAATCATTGGATACAAAAGGGTAAATTCAGTGAGCTGGATGAGCACCAACAAGCTGAGGAATACGAGGCAGCTCACGAGCTTTTGCTGGAAAACGGATATGTACATTACGAAGTATCTAATTATGCCTTACCGGGCATGGAGGCTGTTCACAACGCACGTTACTGGGAGGGTGTCCCGTATTTTGGCTTTGGGCCTTCGGCGCACTCGTATACCGGTGACCAGCGGCGATGGAATGTGGCCAATAATGCGCTGTATTTACGGGGTGTTAATGGCAATGGAGAGTGGTTTGAGACCGAAGAACTCTCCACAACCGAAAAGGTTAACGAAGCAATTATGCTTGGACTTCGAACAGCTAAAGGTGTTGACTTGGTGAAAATGAAGCGCGCATTTGGTGCAGAAGTGGTAGATGGTTTGCTGGACTCAGCCCTTAACCATCGCGATCACCACGGGTTCACGATGAATCAATCCACTTTGCGACTCAGCGATGAGCTGTGGTTTAAAGCCGATGGAATTGCTGCTGATTTGTTTCTTTAATTCCCGTAAAACGCAGCCGATTAAGTACATTTGCACCATGGAGAACAAAAAAGTTATTCTCATCATCCTAGACGGATGGGGGATTGCCAAAAATCCGGATGTTTCCGCCATCGATAAAGCACATACACCCTTTGTGGATAACCTTCAACACGTATCGGCAAGCAGCCGGCTCGACGCATCGGGATTGCCGGTTGGCTTGCCCGAAGGGCAAATGGGTAATTCTGAAGTGGGGCACATGAACCTCGGTGCCGGACGTGTTGTGTATCAAGATTTGGTTCGCATCAATAACGACATTGCATCTTCTGAATTTTACGAAAACAAAGTACTCAATTACGCTTTGGAAAAAGCACGTGCTTCCGGTCGGCCACTACACATCATGGGCTTGCTATCCGACGGCGGTGTTCACGCACACATCAGTCA
>SKIJ01000093.1 GCA_007116495.1 Cryomorphaceae bacterium
AAAAAAAACCCACCATAATATGGTGGGTTTTTTGCGAAAAAAAAAATATTAAGCTGCAGCTGCTTCTTTGTTTTTGGTAGACGTAATGGCAATACTGTAAACTACAAGGCCAAATCCAATTTTGTTGACGGCGTCAGCAATATTGTAAAATAGATCTACATTGGTAGACTCCCAACCAAGACCTGTGTTTAACCAACCGCCAGGCATACACATATATCCAATTGGATAAATGGCCCAACCAACCAATACAAACCAAGCCAAGATGCGAACACCTTTGATGACCTCAGGATTGTTTGATTTGTCAGCAAGTTGCTTAACCTCGCCAGCCCAAGCGGCGTATAAAATGTACACGTACCCAACGGTAGATATAACACCCCACAACACACTGTGACTTGTTGATCCTCCTTCAGGGTTAAATGCTTCACCGATATATCCGGCAACGAGCATTAATACCGATGCTAAAATAAGTTTCCACAACAGACTTAATTTAGCTCCAGCGGCTTTGGTTAGTAAGTAAAATTCAACACACATCAAAGGAACAGTCAACGTCCAATCGATGTAACGCAGTGCAGTTGGGTTTTCACCCGTTGCTGCATAATAATCGCGCATGTAATAATAATGCACAGCAGCAATACCGGTAATAAGACCGGATACAAGCAGCGATGTTTTCCACTTATCGCTTACTCTACCTCTTTCAAAGAAAAAGAATACAGATGCCGCGAACATGGCCATGTAACCGGTAAAAAACGTAAACGCTACCGGATCGTCTTTTGGAATCTCAACGAGATTAAGGAAAAAATTACTCATGATGACAAGTTTTATGTTATGCTTCATTAACACCATGTTTTGTTTTTTGTTTAGATGTTTAGTAAAAAAATTAAACACTTGTGTTAATTGTTGCAGCATTCATAAAAAAGAAACACAACTTGCACGAGCAAATCGTAAAAAGTACCTTCGCCCACATGTCTATAAAAGTAAAAAATGCCGTAAAATTATATGGAACTCAGCGCGCGCTAAACGACGTTAGCTTTTCCATATCATCGGGTGAAGTTGTTGGTTTTCTGGGACCTAACGGTGCCGGCAAGTCTACAATGATGAAAATAATCACCTGCTATTTAGCAAAGACGTCTGGAGACGTTAATGTTTGTGGATACAGTGTAGACGATGACCCCATTGAAGTAAAAAGACGTGTGGGATATCTACCGGAAACCAATCCACTCTATTTAGATATGTACATAGTGGAATTTCTTCGTTTTATAGCCGGAATCAATAAAACACCGAAATCACGGGTAGAAGACATGATAGAGCTTACCGGATTAGGACCTGAGCGCAAAAAGAAAATTGGTCAACTCTCCAAAGGATATCGTCAAAGAGTTGGATTAGCTCAAGCACTTATCCACGACCCCGAAGTACTGATTTTAGACGAACCAACAACCGGCTTAGATCCCAATCAGCTCGTTGAAATAAGGGGACTTATCAAGGAGCTGGGAAAAGAAAAAACCGTAATGCTGTCCACCCACATCATGCAAGAGGTGGAAATGCTATGCGATCGAGTCATCATCATCAACAAAGGGACTATACTAACCGATCAACCGGCTGACGCGCTGCGTAGTGCATCGCAAAGTAAAGCTGTTTTAGTTCGGTTTAGCGGCGCGATAAACACCTCTGCAATAAGAAAAATAAACGGCATCATCCGTGTTAAAAAAATGGAACAAGGCATATTAGTAGAATCTGAGAAACACATAGACCTAAGTCGTGTCCTTTTTGAATTCGCCGTCAACAATAAATTATCCATCGATGAAAGTCGTCCTTACGAATTGGGGTTAGAAGAAGTATTCCGAAATTTGACCAACAAGTAATCATGTGGCGCTTAATGATTGTTATTGCTGCCACCACTATTGCCGTGTGGTCGTGTGCGAATATTGGAACTGTAGAAGGTGGACCAATTGACGTTGATCCACCGGAGGTGTTGAATACTGTACCAGAAAATGAAAGCGTCTTCTTTGAACCCTCCTCCTTTTCCATTTTTTTTGATGAGTTTTTAGGTCCCGGTAATATTTCAAACGACATTACCGTCTCACCTCCTCTTAAGTACAAAGTAAAAGGAAGTATTCGAGGAAAGATAATCGTCGTGGAATGGGAAGACACACTCAAAGAGAATACCTCCTATGTATTTCAGTTTGGCGACGGCATTAAAGATCTCAATGAAGGCAATATTCTTAAAAACTTTATTTACGTTTTTTCAACTGGCGACCACATCGACTCACTATCCATAACCGGAAAGGTTAAAACTGCAGAAGACAAATCACCCATGAAGGACGCCATAGTAGGTCTCTACAGCTGGAATGGCGAAACAAACGATTCCACACCTGTAAATGAAAAACCGTATTATTACAGTATGAGCGAAGAAAGTGGCGCCTTTCACTTGCGCTATCTCAAAGAAGGAACGTATCGACTTGTGGCATTTGAAGATGAAAACGGAAACTTCAAATATGACCCTGATCTTGAAAAAGGTGGATTCCTTCCTTTTCCTGTTGATCCCTCTAAAGATATATTTGACATGCTTGAAGTGCGCGCCTTTACACCCATCCCTAAATTGAGGTTGCTTGAAGAACGCGTCATTCACAAACGCGCCATCCGCATGGTTTTTAACCGACCGGTTGATACCCTATTTGTCAGCCCGCTTATTCCGCAAGAAATAGATCCGAACATCCAATTTAACAATACGCGCGACACGGCCATAATGTGGTTTCAAAGCACTTTACCTGATAGCATTTCTTATCTGTACCACACCAACACCTCCTCCGATACCGTTACGCTAAAAAAACGCTCCCTCAAAGAGTATAAATACAAGCATCAAAAAATGTTTGACCGTGAACTAGCACCCGATAAAAAAGCTCAGTTTAAAGCAAATATACCCATCACAGCCATTGATACAACCGGCATGCTGGTGCAAAACGATTCGTTGGTAATCGCAATAGATAGTATTGAACTTTTAGATAACGGTTCGTTCATCGCATATTTCAAGCGGAAGGGTGCAGGCTCGTATATTTATAAATTACCTCCAAAATCCTTGACTTATTGGGACGATAACCAAAACAGCGATACAGTCAAGTTTAACTTTGAGGTATTGGAAAAAGACGAATACGGTCAACTGGAATTAAACATTCACCCGGGACGCCGCGACTCTCTACTTATAGAAGTTTGGTCAGGTGAAGACCCCATCCTAAAAACAACAATCACCGATACGGCACAATTCATTCTTCCCTTTGTGAAACCCGGCGCATACAGAATGGAGGCCACGGTAGACTGGAACGGAAACGGAAGATGGGATCCTGGTGATTACCTCAAAAACCGTCTACCGGAACCCATCATTGAAAACAACGAAGAAGTACAAATAAAGGCTAACTGGGAGATTGAATACACTTGGGAAATACCCGAAGATGAAATCAAGCGCCCGGAGAACTACTATATCATTGAGGAAACTAATGCTGAATCGGACACCATTAGGGAGTAGCTATGTATTATAATTACTCAGCGACTCATGTTATATTTAACTACCTTTAACCCATCCTCAATACCCGATAAGTAGGCCACTCCAAACAAAATCAAATGCACGAGATTTGGATATAGGTTACAAAGGGGTACACGATACTGCCAACCTTGCTCAAGGGGATAAACAGAATTATACGCGTTGTAAAAGGCTTGAGAAAATCCACCAAACAAACTGGTCATTGCAATGTCCATTTCGCGATGCCCAACGTAAACGGCAGGGTCTATGAAATATGCTTTCCCATTTTCGCCGCAGTGAACATTACCAGACCACAGGTCGCCATGCAACATCGAGGGTGGTTCATCGGGAAACAAATGAGGCAGATGTCGATATAGTTCATCGAATCGCGCAAGGTGCTTTTTGGTCAACAAACCACGGTCAAAAGCGTGTTTTACAAGAGGATTGAGCCTTTCAAACTGAAAAAACGATGACCAATTGTCGTGCTGATTATTAGATTGCGTTAAGCTACCTATATAGTTATCATGATTGAGACCGTACCGGTGTTGCTGAACACTGTGCATACGCGCCAACTGTTCCCCTAACGAGGCAAAGAAAGTCTCATCATTATCCATTGACATTCCATTACCTAAATCTTCCAAAATCAAAAACACTCGTCCATCGTGCTGCTGCACACTATGCACAGACGGAACGTTTAAGTATGACCTTAAACAATGTAAGCCCGCGCTCTCAGCCGTAAACATACCCGGGTGTTTATCAGATTGTGCTACTTTGACAACAAACGACTCACCGTGATCTGTAATGCGGTACACTTCATTAATGGACCCACCTTGAAGTGGCTTCCACTGGGCGTCTTTAGAGAATTGTGGCAGACTGTACATATGTTGCAAATGACAAAAAAGCGAAGGCAATCGTAACCATTAACCTTCGCTTTTTAATCTTATCAAAAAGAATTACGCCAAAATTTGAGCCGTGTGATCTTTGGTCTTCACTTTTTCAACGACCTTTTCAATTTTACCTTCTTCATCGATGACAAACGTTTCTCGATGGATTCCGTCGTATTCTCTTCCCATAAACTTTTTTTGTCCCCACACACCAAATGCTTGTATGACTTCCTTCTCGGTATCGGCGATAAGAGGAAAAGGCAAATCGTACTTTTCAATGAATTTTTGATGTTTTTTTTCGGTGTCGGCACTAACACCCAATATGCTGTACCCCGCCTTTTGCAATTCACTGTAGTTGTCGCGAAGATTGCAAGCCTGAGCTGTACACCCCGGCGTATCGTCTTTGGGATAAAAATAGACGACTAATTTTTTTCCTTTGTAGTCGCTTAACGATACTGTATTTCCATGCTGATCTTTTCCGGTAAAATTTGGAGCCGGATCTCCGGGCTTTAAATGTGTCATAAGTTAAAAATTTACGGCATCAAAACGCTGGTTAAGGTCTATTTTCAATGTCCGACGACTGGATTATGCTCTATTGAAAACCTGATCATTTACTTTGTAAATTTCGTTATTTTCAATGTTTGCAAGCCTTGTCATCGGTTGTTCTAGAGCTGGCACGTTGACGATATGGACAGACTCTACATTTAGTTCTGTAGCAAGACGTATCATCCAACTTTAACGTGTTACCAAGAACATGTGAAAGAGCAAGTACTAACAAGCGTGTTTTTGCGGATTACTATTTGTTTAAGTGTATAATGCAAACCCAAATATAGTCCGTTTGTTTTGATGTTGCAAACATCACTTTGAGTGTAGACCTGATTTTTTTGTATTAGGCATAACCAACAACAAATCAGAAAAAACATGCACCATTCTCAACAACACATTTACTATTTTTAATGACAGAAAAAAATCGTAATTTTGCAGGCTGTAATTAATACTTAAAAGCCCGTAAGCTTTATGAAAAAAATGAAACTTTCACATTTCAGCTACAGTCTGCCTAAAGAATTGGTGGCTGATCGTCCTTCTACCCATCGCGATGACGCACGTATGATGGTCATCCATCGTGAGTCTGGAGAATTTGAACACAAAAAAGTAAGCGATATCATTGATTATTTTGATGAAGGTGACTGCTTTGTTGTAAATAACTCCAAAGTATTTCCTGCGCGCATGTTTGGGTACAAAGAAAAAACCAACGCAAAAATTGAAGTTTTTCTGTTGCGTGAACTCAATAAAGAAACCCGATTGTGGGATGTACTTGTTGACCCGGCACGAAAAATCCGTATTGGCAACAAGCTTTTTTTTGGCACCGATGAAGATTCGTTGGTAGCGGAAGTTATAGACAATACAACCAGCAGAGGTCGCACATTGCGCTTCTTATTTGACGGATCTTACGAAGAGTTTCGTCAGAAGCTCAAGCGACTTGGACAAACCCCCATCCCAAAATATTTGAATCGCGAAGCCGACACCGAAGACGATGAGCGTTATCAAACCATATTTGCCAAGCACGAAGGTGCCGTAGCGGCTCCCGTTAGTGGACTTCATTTCAGCAAACAAATGCTTAAGCGATTCGAAATCAAGGGAATAAATATTTCGGAAATCACGCTACACGTGGGTTTAGGCACATTTAGACCTGTTGAAGTAGAGGACTTATCCAAACACAAAATGGACTCAGAGCGCCTCATCATTCCACAAGAAGAAGCCGACGTCGTTAACCGCTCCATCGACAACAAGAAAAAGGTGGTATCGGTAGGTACAACAACAATGAGAGCTTTGGAAACCTCGATTACGACAGAAGACAAGCTTAAGAAGTTTGATGGCTGGACCAACCGATTCATCTATCCACCTCACGATTTCACCATTGCAGATGCTTTGCTAACCAACTTTCACCCACCGCAATCGACCATCCTTATGATGACGTCTGCATTTACCGGATATGAACTGCTCAACAAGGCGTATAAGGAAGCCATCAAGGAAAAGTATCGATTCCTCAGCTATGGTGACGCTATGTTGATCATTTAGATGGGCGCCTATTTTATCTTTTGGATATCGCTGTTGGCCATAGCCTACAGCTACTTGATTTACCCGATGCTATTGCAAATACGCGCAAAGGGTAAATCACTTATTCCCCCAAAAGAGCCGGAGCATTGGCCCACTGTTGAGGTAATTTTTGCTGCTTATAATGAGGAGAGGGTATTGGAAGAAAAACTAAATTCAGTTCTTCAATCTGATTACCCAAAAGATAAATTAACCATTCGGGTAGGTAGTGATGCATCAACAGACCAAACAGATGCTATACTGGAAAAGACTGTGAAGTCTGACCAACGATTAATCTGGAAGCGATTTGGCGGACGCAGCGGAAAAGCACACATAATCAACACCCTAGCAGAACAAAGCAACGCGGAGATACTGATTCCCACCGATGCCAACATCATGTTTACTAAAAATACCATTAAGCAATTGGTTCGCTGGTTTGAAAACAAATCAACGAGCATTGTTGGTGCCAACATCGTTTATGACAGCAATGAGTTAAAAGGAATAGCGCCTCAGGAAGACTTCTATCTCCGAAGAGAGAACAACATTAAAGAGCAAGAAGGTTTACTATTCGGAGCAGCCATGGGAATTGAAGGCGGCTGTTACGCCATTCGCAAGAAAGCGTTTCGCCCCATACCTAAAAACTTTTTTATGGAAGACTTTTTCCAAAGCATGCAGGTTATGGAGCGAGATGATCGTGTTTTGGTCGACACTAAAGCAGTTGTCTACGAAGACGTATCCACAGAAATAGGTGAAGAGTACCAGCGTAAAATTCGCATTTCCATTGGAAATTTTCAAAATCTTAAACGCTTTTATCCCGTTATTTACAAGAAAACCTTTCCATTGGGGTTCGTGTTCTTTTCACATAAAGTGTTGCGTTGGGTAACTCCATTTTTTCTTTTGGCCATTCTGTTTTCATCCTTGCAGCTCGCATTCTCCGGTGCAACAATTCATCAATGGTTGATTGTTTTAGCCATTCTGTGGGTGGGAATAACCGTGGCACAAGTAAAACGCATAACCACTTTTGGGGGCATCCCCTCCTTTGCAGCTCATTTTTTATACATGAACCTTGCACTTTTTCACGGGTTCATCAAATTCACTAAAGGCGTAAATACCAATGTCTGGAAACCAACAAAGCGAAAACAAACATAGGCTCAACACCATCGAAGAAGCCATTGCCGATATTAAAGCAGGTAAAGTCGTTATTGTCGTTGACGACGAAGACCGCGAGAATGAGGGTGATTTTGTGGGAGCCGCAGAGTTGGCTACGCCCGAAATGATCAATTTCATGGCTACCCATGGTCGTGGGCTAATATGCACTCCTCTTCCCGAAGATCGTTGTGACGAACTTGGTCTTAACCCAATGGTTAACAACAACACAGACCCCCATCACACCTCATTTACCGTAAGCATCGACTTATTGGGGCATGGTAATACCACCGGTATATCTGCGGCAGACCGAAGCAGAACAATAAAAGCTCTAGTCGACAACGAAACAAAACCCAGCGACTTTGCTCGTCCGGGGCACATCTTCCCCTTGCGAGCCAAACCGGGAGGAGTTTTGCGAAGAACCGGGCATACAGAAGCTGCCATTGACCTTGCGCGTCTATCTGGCATGAAACCCGCCGGAGTGATCGTAGAAATCATGAATGAAGACGGTACGATGGCTCGACTACCGCAACTTTTTGAAATTGCCGAACGCTTCAGTCTTAAAGTGATTACTATCGAAGACTTGGTCGCCTTTAGAATGAAAAACGAAAGCCTAATCAAACTTGAGAGTACCTTTACGGTACCAACAAGATACGGTGATTTTACGCTTCGTGCATTTCGGCAAACCACCAATCAGCAAGTTCACATTTCACTGTCTATTGGTGAATGGGAGCCCGAAACACCTGTTGCCGTGCGTATGCATTCTGCTCAAGTAGCTGGAGATCTTCTCGGATTATTAGAAAGCGACCCGGGCATTCAGCTCGACAAAGCACTTAAGGCTGTTGCTGACGATGGAGCAGGTGTCATCGTTTACATGAATCAGGTAAAAGCGCAAACGGATCTACTGCAACGCATCGAAACGTTTAGGCAAAAATTAGATGGGAATACTGAAAAACGCACCAAAATGAGCTTTGGAAAGGACCCGCGAGACATCGGAATTGGCGCTCAAATTCTTCATGAATTGGGTGTGAAAAAAGTAAAACTACTCACAAACAACCCCATAAAACGCGTGGGAGTAGTAGGCTACGGATTAGAAATCATAGACAATATAAAAATGTAATCGACCATGCGCAACGTATTTGTCCTTTTACTCATCTTCATCTTTTCATCGGCGTGCGAAGAACCGGTAATAAAAAGTGATACCGCAAGGGTAAAAGCTGACAAACAAAAGCGCTACCGTGCCATATTACAACTCAATGATAGCACCCAACTACCGTTTATATTTTTTCGTGCAGAGAATTCCATCTTCATAGAAAACAGCAGCGACAAAATCGTATTGGTTCGAGGCGAACGCGAAGACGATACGTTAGAGTGGCAGTTTCCTGTATTTAATAGTGTTCTTTGTATGCAATGCGAAAACGATTCATGTAGCGGTTATTTTTGGGACAAAGACAAAGGCGAGGATTACCGAATCCCCCTCCGAGCAGAGGTATCTGATGCTCCTCGATTCAAACAAAAAGAAGATGCCTGTTGCAGCATTAAAGACAATTGGGAAGTGATTTTACGATACGACGGAGAGCGCCCTCGACACGCTCTTGGTGAATTTATAGAAAACGATAGTGGCTATACCGGATCCATCATTACACCAACGGGAGATTATCGCTTTTTACAAGGAATCGTAAGTGGTAGAACATTACAATTAGCCACCTTCGACGGGAAGTTTGCCTACTTTTTTACTGCACATCTCGAGGATCAAGAGTTGGTAGGACACTATTATGCCGGACGTTCCGAGGCCATTCCGTGGATGGCACGTAGAAACGACACCTTTGCTCTCCCCGATGCATCCGGTTTAACCTATTTGGCTCCTGGCTACGATCGTTTCGACTTTTCTCTAACCAACCGTAATGGCGATACGGTACGACCTGATGTTGGTAATGTTCATCTGATACAGATTCTTGGAACATGGTGCCCGAATTGTACCGACGAAGCTAAAGTTCTTGAAAAATGGCACCAGTCATATCAATCAGATGGGTTATCCGTTACCGGAATTGCATTTGAGATGCGTGAAGACAGCGCAGCCGGTTGGAAAGCAATCGACAAAATGAAAAACGATCTTGGACTAACTTACCCTATTGTCTACGGAGGCAAAGCCGACCCCGAAACTACCAGTCAAGTGTTTCCAATGCTCAATAGAGTAATGGCCTATCCTACGCTCATCGTACTCGATCGCAAGGGTGATGTTCAAACAATTAAAACGGGGTTCAAGGGCCCGGGCACCAGCTACTTCGACGCTTATGTAGAAGAGACAGAAGCACTTATAAGTGATTTGTTGTTTGAGTAAGAATTGTTTAAAACCAAATATGCATGAGTAAACGCAAAAAAAAACGCAACGATCCATTTGACGTGCTTAAAGAGGCACGACCCAATGAGCTCGATGCAGCGTTTGCCGAAGCTGACGAAGAGGTGTTTTCAGTATTTGACTGCCTAACGTGTGCCAATTGCTGTAAAACAACCGGCCCACTTTTTACCGACAATGACATCAACCGCATTGCAAAACACCTACGTCTGCGGCCGGGTGAATTCACCGAAAAATATCTTCGCGTTGATGAAGACGACGATTACGTTTTAAACGCATTACCCTGTCGTTTTTTAAAACCCGACAATCGCTGCTCAATTTACGATGTACGACCAAAAGCCTGCAGAGAGTATCCTCATACGCATCAAAAACGCCAGCACAGCATTTTGCACTTGACCAAAAAAAATATAGCCATATGTCCGGCAGCTGAACGCATTGTTGCCCGCGTAATGGCAAAGGTTGAATAAATACAGTAACCTGATATGAAAACACTTGGCATTATTCCGGCCCGCTATGCATCCAGTCGACTACCTGGCAAACCACTGGCAGATATACATGGTAAACCAATGATTTGGCATGTTTATCAGGGTATCGTGAATGCCTTAGACAAAACCATTGTTGCCACCGATGACGAGCGTATTGCCTCTGCTGTTCGCTCCTTTGGAGGAGATGTTGTTATGACCTCTAGCAACCACCCCAATGGCACCAGTAGATGCGCTGAAGTTGTTGAGACGCTACCCGAAACCTTCGACGTAATCGTCAACATACAAGGTGATGAACCGATGATTGCTGTCGAGCCCATTTTATCATTGACCTCTCTTTTCGAAAGACCGGATGTAGAAATGGCAACATTAGCTCAACGCGTAGATGCAAACGAAGAGCCTATGGAAGGTGGCAATAGTGTTTACCTAACAACCGATATCCATAATAAAGCATTGTATTTTAGCCGTCAGATTATTCCCTTTATGCGCGACGAAGCAACATATGAATGGCATAAAAAAGCACCATATTATCGTCATATCGGGATGTACGCTTTTCGTCCTCAAGCACTGTTAGATTTTTCGCGAATGAAAGAAAGTCATTTGGAGCGTGTGGAGAAGCTCGAACAACTACGTTGGTTGGAAAATGGTCGCTCACTACACGTAGCATTTACCAATCACTTTGGTGTAAGCGTAGATACTGAAGAGGATTTAGTGCGCGCAAGAAAAAAAATCAACCCTTCCTCAACCATGTAAAATATTGACTTTGTGCAACTAAAATAAAAGCCTCTGTTTTTTCTTAAAAATCTTTTATTTACACCTTGCAAGAAAGTAAATCCACTGTATATTTGCACCCCGTTAGCAAACACGTTAACACGACTCGATAGCTCAGCTGGTAGAGCATAACACTTTTAATGTTAGGGTCCTGGGTTCGAGCCCCAGTCGAGTCACCGAAGAGGGTTTTTTTACCCTCTTTTTTTTGCCCAGGTGGTGAAATTGGTAGACACGCCATCTTGAGGGGGTGGTGACCTCTGGTCGTGCAGGTTCAAGTCCTGTCCTGGGCACAACAACAAAAATAAGCCTTTGTAATTCATGTGATTACAGAGGCTTTTTTCTTTAGGGGACACTCAATAGAATAGTCATTTCACATAAACCTCGGCAGAACATTCATTCGGATAGTTTTTCCTTATACACCTCAAGGTTTTCCAATATAGCATCATTGGGCTTTGGTTTGGTGATGTCTGTGTATTGAGCCATGGTTTCACAGAGTATTTTTGCCACCATATATCTGGCAAATGTCTTATCATCTGCCGGAATAACAAACCATGGAGCGTGAGGCATAGATGTTTTATTAATGACGTCTTCGTACGCATCCATGTAATCATCCCAGCGTTTCCGCTCACTCAAATCGCTGAGATCGAACTTCCACATTTTATCGTTTTTCTCAAGTCTTCTGAGCAATCGAATGCGCTGTTCATCTTTGCTTAAATGAAGAAAAAACTTAAACACTATGAAACCATTTTGTACTATATGTTCTTCAAAGTTGATGATTTGCTTAAATCGTTGATTCCAGAACCCCTCGTGTATATCGTTAACCGATTCAATTTTTGGAAGATTTTCGGAGAGCAAAAGCTTGGGGTTGACACGCGTAACCAACACGTTTTCGTAATGACTTCGGTTAAAAACGGCGTACTTACCGCGCTCCGGGAGCACACGGTAATGCCTCCACAAAAAATCGTGTTGCAGTTCTTTTTTGGATGGTTTTTTAAAACTGTGAACAACCATTCCACGAGGATTGAATTTGCTAAATACCTCTCTAATTAAACTGTCTTTGCCGGATGTATCCATTCCTTGTAGACAAATCAAAACACCATAGCGATTGTGCGCGTACATGGTATTTTGCATCGTTGCCAACGTTTTACCCAGCAACTTAAGCGCACCCATCATCTCCTTCTTTGTCATTTCAGTTTCCACCACCGTTGGCGTATCCCTCAATGATACGGGTTGTTTTACCAAAAAGTCATCAACATTAAATGATTTCATTACACGCCGTGTATTGAGTACTCACAGTATTTTATGTGTTTTTTAAACTAAACACAAATGTAGAAATTATTATGGCAAGAATGGCACGTCTCGTCCATCATCTGTTTTTCACTCATTGGCGTTTTACAGTTAGGACACCTTGCCTGTACTGAAGCGCACTCGACACATTTACCAACTAACGCTTGTTTTCTCACTCCCAACTTAACCAAAACCTCTCTAAATGTGTAATACCGCACACCGCCAAACATAGAAAAGCCCGGTAAATGAACTTTATTGCATATGTCGGCCAAATTGAATTTGATGAATAACCTTTTGTCATTACATGTTGTACATATAGTTGTAAACGTGGTTTTCATCTTTCGTACCCTTATCGTTTTTTCACTTCATTTTTTAAAGGCACTAAGTTATTGGGAAAAGCTTAATTAAAAAACACAATTCCATGACGTCGCTCTAGCCTAATGCTAAAAACCAGTATCTAAGGGTTAACTAAAACGGATACCGTCAAAAAACAGCAATCAACGACAAGTCATTATTTCAAGGAAATTACTAACGTTGCTGAGCGCGTAATGGATTTAGATCTTAACCCCCTCCCCCAGCCAAGTACCTTCATATTTATAGGGTACAAACCGAGCAAACATTTCCTCTTTGTACCATTTCAACTGTTTACTTTGGACAACCACCCGTTTGTGCGTTTCATTTTTATATGCGTAATCCATCATTTCCGCTTGCGTTTTCCATATACTTATGGTTGCCTGTTGAATCAATGGCCACTCACCTATACCGATGGATAAGGCGACACCGTTGTAATCGTCCAAGCTTTTACTAACGTTTCTTACCCGTCGCCAAAATGACCATAACTTTTTTAAGTATATACGCGCCCTAGTGAGAACCAATACAGGTTTATCCGACTTCAATTGAACAGTCGACAAAAACGGTTGCTTCCCATCCCAGTAACCGTGGAATTGTGCAGCATGAGCGAATATTGTAAACCGCTCTAAGCTTCTTTCACTGTAGGTTTCAAAGAATTCGTTTGTAGACATAAAGGACCTGGCACACGCCTCAGAATCCCAAACACATAGCAGTACATAAACACCAAAATTGGGCACAATGCTGAATCCATTTTTGCCTCCTGATCCCAAAATTTTAAAAAACGTTAATCCCGGCGTTCCCTCTACCGATTTTATTCCGATTTGCATTTGTTTGAACGCCCACCATTTATTGGCAACCCCTTCAACTCGAAAAAAAGTTGCTGTGGTAATTTGACTCATTATCTTAAAAGGAAATACACGTGGGATTGTTTACGTAAAATCAATCCATTCGCTCTAATAATTTTATCAACTTAGGTCCCGAACGAAGGTCATAACTGGCGAGTGTATCGGTTTTAGCTTTGCGTTT
>SKIJ01000094.1 GCA_007116495.1 Cryomorphaceae bacterium
ATGCCAACGAGGTGACCCTGCGCAATTGTTTGCAGCACACCACCGGTTTTTACGAACTCATCACCGACGATGATTTTTACTTGGCTGTACTCAATAACCCCAACAAGCATTGGGAGGCGGATGAGTTGATGCGCTTTGTTTATGGAAAAGATGCGCAATTTGCACCCAATGAAAGAGCCCTGTATACCAATACCAACACCTTACTGGTGGCCATGGCCATGGAAAAAGCGACACAAAGACCACATTCACATGAATTGAAAAACAGAATTTGGACGCCGCTGCAAATGAATGATACCTATTACCAATCACGGGAGATATTGCCAAACATCGTGGCTCAAGGATACTATGACTTGTACAATGATGGCACGATTGTAAATGTATCAAACCTCATTACAGGTAGCGGCAATGGCTATGGTGGCGTATTCTCAACGGTTTTCGACTTGCATAAATTCATGAAAGCTGTGTTCATAGACAAAACGCTGTTGTCGGCCAACAGTTTGGCGCAAATGACAGACTTCATTGAAGAGGACGAGCGCAGAGATGTTGGCGTTGGCGCATTGCGGCCGTTCAAGCAATGGGACGTAATTCCGGGTGTTGGACATACCGGCCGTGACTTGGCCTATTCCGCCGACATGTTCTACTTCCCCGACGTCAATGACCGCATCATGATATTTTTTGTCAATTACGGTACCGATGGCGATACGCCCTTACGTCAGGTTTTTTTGGATTTTGAAAAGGAAATGATACAATTGGTGCAATTGCCGTAGGGGCAGCATAACCAATGGTTGATTAACCCAATGTATTGTGGAGCCGCAGCATTGTAATAGTGGTAGCTATCCCAAATCACGAATCAAACGCCATAGTTGGCAATAGCATTAAGGTAAGGTATGTCAATAAAATTCTATCCGTCTCACCTCCAACTCCCCCCTTACCGTTCAGAAAAAACACCAGGTTGTTGTGAATGCGGATGTTGGTTGGTTACAAAAGAGCCTAAATCATCGCCCAATACCAAGCGCGTATTGCGCACTTAGAAAAAGAAGTGGCTTTTTTACGGGGGTTGGTCAGTAAGGAAGTGTAAGTTTTGGGGGTTTATTGAGCGGGTGATTTCTACACTTATATAACACCATAATTCACTGGATTCAAGAGTGGTTTGTATTTTTACGAACTCATTATGCTAAAGGAAAAATGGTTGTTCCCCTGAAGTTAAACATAAGTAATGGCACAAAAAAATGAATCAGCTTAAATCTCAAGAGATCCTTTCCCTCATCCAATCCGGTGAAGGCTACAATGCCGAGTTCAAAGTCCGTGTGCCCAATAAACTTAAGGAGCTAAGTGAGGAGATCTGTGCTTTTGCCAACGCTTCTGGAGGCGTATTGATAATCGGGGTTAGTGATGACTTGGAGCAATAATTACCATTGAGTTATTTAACGATCGAGTAGAAATCACCAACCCAGGAGGTTTAACGAGTGCTATCTCACCCACAGCCTTTGGCACCAAAAGTCACAGTCGTAACCCATTGGTATTTGGGTTATTTGTCCGTATCCGTATGGTGGAACAGGTGGGTTCAGGTATTGGAAGAATCAAGGATCAAATGAAGGAAGCAAAACTTCCCGTACCAGAGTTTAAAACAGATGGAATGTTCACGGTAGTGCTTAAACGTCCCGTAAAAAGTTCGGGGAAAAGTTCGGGGAAAGCTCCGGCAGAAAATTGGATTTCAGTTAAACAAATACTGATTAAAAAATCAACTGTAAAATTAGGCAAAAGCTCCTTAAAGATTTTAGAGTTAGTCTTCAGTAACCCCCATGTAACCATTCCTGAAATGGCTAAGAAAATTGGCATTACTGAACGCGGAGTAGAAAAAAATATTCAAAAGCTAAAAGAGCAAAAACTGCTAGAGCGCAAAGAAGGTGAACGATCAGGATACTGGGAACTTACAATTCATGACGTTTAATACAACATTCAAAATAGCAACCATCATTATTCAGTTACTTTTGAGAATGTCCATAGTAAACAGAAATGCCTGATCACGAATCAAACGCCATAGTTGGCAATAGCATTAACGTAAGGTATGTCAATAAAATTATATCCGCTTCAGATACCGCGACCTTAGGCAGTGCAGCTAAGAGTTTATAGTTAGACACTATTTAGTTCTCTTCATTCATCAAATCAATTCCAATATCGCTTGACTCGAAATCTTCACTGAATGGTTTTCCTGTGCTACGGCCAAAATCTCCTCGGATAGTTCGATTTTCTTTTGTTGAAGTTGGTGGATTTTTTCTTCAATCGTACCAATGGAAATGTACTTTTTAACGGTCACGGCTTCCGTTCTGCCTATTCTGTGTGCTCGGGCGATTGCTTGATTTTCTGCTTGTGGATTCCACCACGGATCGGCTATCAGTACATAATCGGCTTTGGTGAGGTTAAGGCCAACACCTCCGGCTTTTAAGCTCATCAACAGTACGCTTGAGTCGTTTGATGTGCTGAATTTATCAATGATTCTTTGGCGTTCATTCGTGTTTAACGAGCCGGTGTACATGAGGCATTTTATGGATGAACCGGCCAGTTCACATTTAATCAAATCCAAGTATGTGGTAAAGGTTGAGAACACTAAGACGCGTTTTTGCGAATCGTGTATTTGTATAATATCACTGATGATTTGCTCAAATTTTCCCGATTCTATGCTCTCATTTACAAGTTTTGGATGGTTGGAAATTTGTCTTAGTTTTGTTAGTCCGTTTAAAATGTGAATGTTAAGATTGGTTTCCGAGGCGTTAAGTTGGCCCTCCATGATGGCATTGCGTACTTTGCTTTTCGTTTCTTCGTACAACTCGTTTTGATTTGCGGTCATTTCACTAAACACCACATGTTCTAACAACTCAGGGAGGTCTTGTCCAACTAAGCGCTTAGTTCGCCTTAGCATGAATGGACTTAATAAGTGTTTGAGCTGGTCGAGACTAAATTCATTCTTTTCACTTTCTATGGGCAAGCGATAATCATGGTTAAATGCTTTGTAATTCCCTAATAATTTGGGTTCAATAACTGAAAAAATACTCCACAAGTCTTTTAAGTTGTTTTCAATAGGTGTTCCCGTTAGCGCAATTCTAAAGTCGCAGTTGATGGACTTTACGGCTTCATAAATCTGTGATTGCGGGTTTTTGATGTAATGGGCTTCATCTAATGCCATCAAGGAGAATGGTATGGATTGAAAAATTGCTGCATCCTCTCTAACGGTATGATATGAGGAAATAATAAGGTCGTAATGGGTTAAATCATTGGTGTGTCGATTTGGGCCAGAGTATACAAGAGCGTGTAGATGGGGGAAAAAGCGTTGACTTTCTCTATGCCAATTAATCATTAGTGCAGGAGGTACAACAACAAGTGCAGGAAGGACTTTGCTTGCTGGTGTTGAAAGATCATCAAACAACGACAATTGAGAGCCCGCTTTAGGGATTGATTGTGTGGATGGTTTACCTACAATCCCAGCCTGGTGTAAACTGGCTAAGATGCCTAACACCTGTAGCGTTTTACCCAGCCCCATTTCATCGGCAAGTAAAAATCCGTGTTGATGTTTCGCAGCTTCTAACATTTTCTGAATCGCTGCTTGTTGGTACGTTCGGTAAGAGAATTTCTCAGGTTGAACGATTTCTACATCTTTTATCGCTTCACGCTCTGGAATATCGTCACCGAGGATGTGCTGTTTTAATGCCGGTAGTTTTAAGCTTGTTTCAGATTTCACAGCGTGTTTATCAATAAAATCCACTTTGGATTTCCAAGCCGTAGGTATGATGAAATATTCGCCATTTTCTAGAAGGTGAACGTCTTTTCCTTCCAATATTGTTTTTGCAAGGTCTTTAAAAGGAACGCTTATGTTGCCGACGTTTATAACAACCTCTA
>SKIJ01000030.1 GCA_007116495.1 Cryomorphaceae bacterium
GCCCATGTTGGGTCAGTGACATCGGCTGCAGTAGATGGAAGTGTTGTATTATCATCATTTGCATCAAAACAATCACCAGTGGTACAATCTAATAATCGAGATTCATGCCCATCCGAATTACGACCCCATTGGTATAGGTTGCCATACGCCCAGCAATCAGTACCGCCATCAGGCCCAAGCGTAGAACGGTCTGCGGTGTAGGCGCCTAAGTTTCTGTCCATCCACGTGTCGCCGGTAATTGGGTTGGTGACGTCAACGATTTCAGTGTCATCTGCTGATAAAAAAGGTACTGTTGTTGGACAATCAGATAGCGCCCCAGGCTGTACAGAGCCATCACAGGCACTTACCCAAAAGGAATTATTCCAAAATTCAAGACAGTTGTTCTCGAGGTTGTATATCACCAACCCCTCCGCCGGGCTGCTTATCGCATCGCGCTGTGCGTTATCCATCCGCGGCGGTAAGAAACCTTTATCTGTTGAAGTAATATCTAAAATAGCATAAACACTCGGGCTTGTTGTACCAATTCCTACAGAGCCTTCAGATGAAGGTGCGCTGCCACCTACACTAAATGGAGTACTTTCATTGGTAGATAAATTGATCCATTCGCCGTCACCTGCAACTTCCAGCTCAATGTTAGTCAAATTATATATGACCAATCCTTCTGGTGGGTTGAGTAAATTATCCCTTTGTGCGGTGGTCATACGCGGTGGCAAAAAGCCTTTGTCTGTGCTTTCTACATCTAAAGCAGCCGAAGCATCTGGTGTGGTTGTACCAATACCCACTTGGGCGTTGGCGGTGCTCAAGCCGATGAAGGCGAGCGTTAATAGGGTGAAAATTCTTGTTTTCATTGTCTGTTTTTATTTTGAGTTAAACGTTTGAAACTAAACTTTTTACTTAATTACTCCTTAATACACCGTACGGAAAATCCATTTGCGCGGCGTTGATTAGTTGACCCAACTGCAGATGACGTGAAGGCAAACATTCTAATGAATGACTCAAACACTGTGCTTGACCAATAAATTCCAAGTTCTCCAACTTGAATTAGAGCTCCACTTTGACGTTGGCGACCACCGGCTACCGGAAGTTTTAAATGAGATTCAAACGCACCTTCACGATTAAAATTGCTCCAACTATTGGCCTATGCTAACCATTCTGCAAGTGTTGGTATGCGATAACCATTAGGACAGGGGTTGTTGATTCCGTTTACGCCTTGCCACAAATCATCTACGTTTGGCACAGATGGATTTACCCAGTTATTACTGTCGTTATCTCGAAGGATAAACTCACCGTACCAAGCATTTGAAGGGTCGTTGTTAAAGTTTGCTACACCGTCGCTGCCTATTTCATCATCATACGTAGGTGAATTTCTCAGCTCGTGTCCATCGGAGGCCCTACCCCATTGATAAAGATCACCGAATGAGTTGATTTCTGCGGTTTCGTAATCCACACTTGAGGAATAGTCACTCCTCGGTGTTTGATTCACTTCAGTAGCACCAAGATTGCGATCCATCCAAATTTGTCCGGTATTTGGGTTAATCACATCATTAGTTTCAACTTGAGCACATAGATTTCTCCAGCCTAAACCGACATACACATTCAAGCATGTTTGATCGGTGTTGTAAATCATTAGACCGGCCACCGGATCCGAAATATTATTGCGCTCATCGGTACCCATGCGCGGTGGCAAAAAGCCTTTCGCAGTGCTTTCTACATCCAAAATAGCAGATGGATCCGGTGTATCTGTGCCAATACCCACTTGGGCATTGGCAGTGCTCAAGCCGATGAAGGCGAGCGTTATTAAAGATAAAATATTTGTTTTCAATGTTTGTTTTTATTTTGAATTAAACGTTGGAAAAAACCAAAATTTAAACCAAAAAAGGGGGAGGGAGCGAGAAGACATGGAGCGCTGTATGGTTGACCCATTCGCTCTGTAAATAAGAAGGAACTGCGCTGTTTATGGTCTTGCGCGGAAATAAATAGAGAAAACCTAAGTTGTTTTGAAAAACCTTAAGCTCAGCTGTTTTTTTAGAAGTGGTCGTGGTGGGCACAATGCCACGCAACAGATTACTGCCGGTAGTTAAATGCGAAGAACCCGGGGTTTTGGAAGGGCTGTACTTTGTTGTGAAGTCGTCACTTTGCGTAGAACGTACAAAAAAACCTGAGGGTTCTTTCTCTTCTATAATGTCTATTTGATTGTCTGATATGGCATTAGCTGAATGCTCCTCATCTTTTTCTAGAACAACATGGCGTTTGTCAATGATTTCTTCGGCGTGAATGTGTTTCAAGCCACTGATGGTAGCACTACCGGATATGTGCAGTGTTGTCGTTGCAGTGCTGTTTGGGGACTTGTCATTTTCGTCTCCGGCCACTGTAAAGGCGTCCAAATTTGATGACGTTGTACCTGGTAATACGTACACCTTAACAGATTGCCCAGCATACGCAGCCATAGAAAGCAGCGTAAGGGCGATTAAGGAAAAGGTGAAACGTTTCATAGGGTGTGTAATAAACAAATCAGGTATCGGAGATTGGCTCAAAAACATCAAATGGAGGAAGTGCGCATCTGCACCTCCTCCATGTTGTGTTATTTTTTGGTATACACTCTCTTAGCACCGTAAGTTGCACCGGCAACGAGTAAGGCGATGATGCCGCCATCTAAAGGCACGGGGTTATCTATCGGTGTGCCTGGTTGCGCGTAAGTATAGGCCACGAGTAATATAAAGGCAAATGTTAAAAGATATTTTTTCAAGTCTAGAGGTGTTTTAATGTTTGAAAAAGCGTGTTGTTTAAAGGCTCGCATTAGTTCTTAGTAAACTTAATTGTTTCGGTACCATGAGCTGTTTTTACTCTCAACAAATAAACCCCCGAAGACAAATCCGTACGCAATGGCCATTCGTATTGTTCACCTTTAGTAACGTTGGTTCGTTCGCTTTGGATATTGCGCCCACTCATATCGTAGAGCGTTAACTCTAAAGCACTAGACATATGCGCTTTTATATAGGCATTATCGTGGAATACCCACGCCTTAATTCCCGATTTACTATTGAGATCTTCCGGAGCGTCGATGCTCAATGCACCGGCACGAAAGTGAACCACAAAACGATTAATCATATTGGTGTCGTTCACAAAGCTGTAATCTTCCGTGAGCATATCGGTAAACGTTTGCTCGAGTTTATCCTCCAAATATACCGTGTAATGATTGATCATATAGCTATCATCGTAAGAGATGGTGTAGCCACCACCTTGCTGGCTAGCTCTAAAGCTCACGGGTACGGTTTTCTTATCACTGAAAGCAGGGCCGTAAGGAATGGCATTGTTGGCTAAGTGATTGCGATTTGAGTAGGTGGAATAGATATTAGGGAAGTCTCCCGAATTCAACATTTTATGCGCATCCCATTCGCCATCAAAACCGTCGGTTGTTCTTTCAATAAACGCAAGAACGGTGTGATCTTTTTTGCTGGTATCGGCATCCAATGATGTGCGAAGCACCAAGCGGTCGAAGCTGGTACGCGGTAACGTAGCCGTTGCTGTAGAAAATGTCCCGTGATTTTCCATAGAAATGTTACCGGAAGCGCCAAAAGATGGATTGGACCCACTTGCTTGCATCCAATAGGCAGTAAGTGGAGGAACAATAGCGTCATCAATACCCGCCGGAGAAATAGCTACATACGTCTCAAACGCCGTATTATAGTAAACCGCACTATTAAAGTCAGAATTCGGTATAGAACCAGCATCGAGATTACAGGTAAACGGATTACCAAAAAGGTTCCAACCAAACTTTTCATCCGCTTGTCCGGTAGCCCCAACACTTACAATTTCTACTAGGCTTTCATCAGCATCATTAGCTAAATCAAAACCACCAACGTTTACGGTGGAGTTGACCACACCGACAAAATTTGAATCACCTGGATTTGGAACGATTCCGTTTTGACCTACAAAAGCGACATAACCCAATCCTGGCGTTAAATCGGTAACGCTATCTACGTCAAAGTAATTGACCTTATCCCACAGATATAGGTTTTTCGTTAGAGCGGTGTGACCAGGTCCTGACGCTCCAACACGGCGGAAATAATCCATTGCTTGAACGCCCGCAGTAGGCGCAATGAAATTCCAACCGGCTTCTAATCGTTTAGCCTGTGAAACCTTACCATTGCCACTGTAGCTGTCGTGAAACTTTAATTGTCCGTACGTTGTGCGGTCATCATACATTAAATAGATTGCGCTATCTGCGTTGTTTGTTACGCTTCCATCAACCTGAAACGTACCGCCAGGTGCCACACTTAGTAGAGCATCATTATCTAATTGCAAATCTTCACCAACGAAGATGTCTGAGATCACACGCATCTGGCCTTCTATATAAAGGGATTGAGAAAATACACCGGTGCTAAAAATAGCAGACGCAAAGATTAATATTAATTTCTTCATTTGATTTAGGTTTTGCTGTTAGGTGTGTTCAAAACATGTTAGTAAGTTGTCGCGGCAAAACTATAAAAAAAATTATTATTATAGCTTTTTTTAAAAAATAAATTTTACGCCTTATTCAGACGGCTTCAACCGCCAATCGATCCAAGATTTTAAGTGATCAACCGATTTTGGTTTGAGAAGGATTTCTTGGGCGTTGTTGAGTAAAAACATGGTGGGGGTACCGAAAACGTAGTAGTCTTGAGCAGCCTGAGCATCCCACTTCTTTAAATCGGTGGTGCTGGTAAACGGCAATCCACCGACAAAAGTGACGAAGTCTTGAACGTTCTCATCTAAAGATACCATCACCATCTCTACACCAAGAGCTTTCCACTCGTCGTAAAATTTCGCAAGACGAGGAATTTCTTTGGTGCAATGGCCGCACCAACTGGCAGCAAATATCACCAATTTGTAATCGGCACCTATATCGCTGAGCTTATTGGCCTCAACGCCTTCTGCGTGATAGGTATACTGTGTAAAGGTAATGTCTGGGGCCGTATTGCCGGTTTTCATCTTGCGGTATCCTTCCAGTTGATTCGCCAAATTACCGTCTACGGTACAACTTTGCTCGTTTAGTACTTTTAGAGCGAGGTATTCGGCAGAGGTAAACAAACTGCGTTTTTCCAGCACATTAAAGAGAAAATCGGTTACCATGTTGTATTTGCGTTCGTCGAAGACCAATTGCTCCAGCATGATATCGATGGATGTGTTGAGATCAGCGAAAACCGTGTCGAGCGGGCCGCTGCTATTTTCGATAAACCACACGTGATTTTCAATGGCTTCGCGCAGCAGTCCACTTTTGTATAAGCGGTCGTCGCTGTAGTCAATGGCGCGCAAAGCGTCACGTGTTTCGGGGATATTTTCTATTTCGTATTGCGCCACACGCGATACGCTGCTGAGCAGTTTACGCATGGGAATATACCATCTAATAAAGGTATCATCTGTTAAGCCATCTAAAAACTCGGCCTCCTCATTCTTTATTCTCTTGATTTCACGAACTATGGCGCGCTTGGGTCGCCTAATACTGGAAAATAAATCTTCGGTGTTGTATTTGTTTTCCAAAAAGTTCCAAGCACTAAGCGCTTGGTCGCGGAGGGGTTGCTCTTTGGCGTAGGTTGTGTAGGCCATGTTCTGCTTGCCTTCGTTGACGTCCACATTTTCGTCTAACGCATTGGCCGAAATGTGTACGTTTTCGTCGGCCAATATGACAATAAACGGTTTCATGTTTTCCGATGAGATGCGACCAACACCGTAATCAACCTGATTAAATGATAACGTAAAGCGACCTTCTTCGTCGGTTTGCGTACTATCTATGGTGTAGGCATCAAAATCCTGAAAACCCTTAAGCTTGATGGTTTCGTTAGGCATAAACGGAAAGTGTCCGGTAACTTGTTGTGCAAATGCAACATGACCAAGAACACTAAAGGTAAGCAACACAATTAATTTGGATTTCATAGACTTATTTTTGACGACAAATATATAATGGAAATTGCATGAATGTGTGCGATTTGTTGGGATGTGTGTATGTTGGGATGTACGCGATACGCCCCTACATCATTATCATCATCCCCACACTAAAATAGATAAACATGCCTATCACGTCATTTGTGGTCGTGATAAATGGCCCCACCGCCACGGCAGGATCTACTTTTAGTCGGTGAAGCACCAAAGGTACGATGGTGCCAAACAAAGCTGCAAATATGATGACGGAAAAAAGCGCCGCACTAACGGTGATGGAGAGGTTGTAGCTTTTACCAAGCATGTAGTTGGCCAAAAAAATAACCGTGGAGCAAACCATGCCGGTCAATAACCCCACGCCAAAGTCTTTGCCGAGTTTGGACGTCACGGAGTCTTTAAATCCGCCTTCCGAAGCGAGCGACTGCACCACCAGGGCCGCGGATTGCACGCCCACATTTCCTCCAGTCGCGGCAATGAGTGGGATAAATGGCCCCATCTCCGGAAACTGTGATAAATCAAAATAGTCGATGACGCGGGAACTGAAAATCCCCCCAACCAACCCCACGAAAACCCAGGGCAAACGGGCTTTGGTCAAAGTAAAGACGTTGTCGCGCGATTCCACGTCTTGGGTCAAACCCGAAGCCATTTGGTAATCTCTACCGGCTTCTTCGGCAATCACATCCACCACGTCGTCTATGGTGATGCGTCCGAGAAGCTGGCCAGCCTCGTTGGTAACCGGTATCACCACAAGGTCGTACTTACGCATGATGCGCGCCACTTCCTCCACGTCGGTATCGGTGGTTACGGATGCTAAATTGGGGTTGTACACTTCCGCCACGGGGGTGCGGGTAGATGTGGTAAGTAGCTTTTTAAGGGAGAGCGTACCGAGAAGCATGTTGTCGTCATCAACGACGTAGATGGAGTGTACGTGTTCGATTTCCTCGGCTTGGCGACGCATTTCGCGTACACAGCGTATTACCTTCCAATTCTTATTGACCTTCACCAGCTCCTTAGCCATCAACGCACCGGCGGTGTCTTCTTCGTGGGTAAGAAGCTCACTGATTTCCATCACCTGCTGTTGGTCTGGTATAATGTCTAAGACTTCTTTAATGCGCTGGTCCGACAGTTCGGAAATGATGTCGGCCGCATCGTCAGAATCGAGCTCACTGATGATGTCACGGGCAATTTCTTCAGCGCTGTAATCCTGAATGAGGGTTTGACGGACGTCGTCGTCGAGTTCTACAATGACGTCCGCGGCACGTTCATTAGACAGTGCACGCAACAGCTTTCCCCCCAGCTCGGCGTCCAATCGATCTATGACTTCGGCGATGTCGGCCGCATGCATATCAGACGTGTTGTTTATCACCTCTTGAATGCGATCTTGCGTGAGGCACTCCTCGAGGAACTCTAAAAAGGCCGGCGTTAGTTTTAGTTCTGTACTCATGACAGCATGCGTAAAAGGTCATCAAATTCTTCGACGGTGAGCGTTTCAGGTCGGCGCTCAAAAATAGGTAATTCTCGTTGATTGGACGAAAAAGAATATTGCTTTAACGAACCGCGCAGCATTTTTCGCCGTTGGCCGAAAGCGGTTTTTACGAGCGACAAGAAAGCAGCCGGGCTGCCGGAGATGCGGGGCATTTCTCGTCGACGCATTGCAATGACCCCCGATTTCACCTTAGGCGGTGGGTTAAAGGCGCCTTCATTTACGGTAAAACAATACGTTACCTCGTAAAAAGCCTGTACCCACACGCTGAGTATCCCATAGGTTTTGGAACCCGGCGACGCGGCAATGCGTTCGGCTACTTCCTTTTGAAACATTCCGCCGGCAACGGGAAACAGATGTCGGTGCTCCACTATTTTAAATACAATTTGCGAGGAGATGTTGTACGGAAAATTGCCAATTAATGCTGTTTGCTTAGAAATGAGTTGGGGTATAGGCAATCGGAGGAAGTCTCCGGATATCACATTTTCTGCGTTTAAAATATCTTGTGTTATGAGAAATTCTACCGATTCATCGTCCAGCTCAACTGCTTTTACCTGTTGAAAACGCTTATGAAGATGACGGGTAAGCACACCGGTTCCGGGTCCAATTTCTAGAACGTCTGGGGGGGCGTTTGTTTCGTCGTCAAATATACCGGCTATGCGCTCCGCAATGGCCTCGCTGGTAAGAAAGTGCTGGCCGAGGTGTTTTTTAGGGCGCACACTCATTCTCTCCGCACTTTACCGGTGGCGGGGTCTTTTCGAGGGGCGCGGCTGGGAAGTGGTTGCTCAATTCCTGAGTCTATGGTGATGTCTTCTTTGAGCACCCATTTACCGTTTTCAAATGCCAATCCGTCGTAACTGAAATCCGGGCCGTAAAATTGCCACTGACCCACCGGTGTTCCGTCGGGCGGGGAGAGGTGATCGAGTACGATCTTGTTCTCTTGTTTGCGAAAGCGAAACGACGCCGCCACTTTTGCGGAGTAATTCAAGAATAAGCGATATGGCGGACGGTGGTACACCCGATCCATGAGCTTTGGTGTTTCGAATATCTTGGCACCAAATTGCAGCATTCCGTAAGCGTCGATGTGAATGACATCAATGATTTTTTGCTGAACGTTTTCGTCAATTGGCCGATAGCCCATCAGCATGTGATACGTGTCTTTTTTGTCGGTTACGGTAAAGATTTGGTAATACAACGCACCATACCACTGCGAAGCCGAAAGTGGGCGGTATTCCGGGTTTTGTAAAGAATCCGCGCGATCGTTAAGCGGTATCAACTTGAAATCTTTTTTCTTCTTGCGCTGCATCATCAATCCGTGAAAGGTTTCCGACCCCGGCACACCGGGCACCAACCAGGTAAACACCCGTAAATTGCCGTCGTCGCTGTCCATTACGGAAAGGTTTTTTACTTCCGAGAAGTCTTTGCTAAAAGGATCCTCAGCATCGGCAACAATGTCCTTTAACAAAAAGAAAAACGCTGCATTAGCACTGTCTCTTTGTTCCGCTGTTTCCGAATACATGATGAGCTCGCCCAACCCGACCAAGTTAAGCATATCGTCATTCACCGCAATCTGGGCGTTCAGTGCGATGGAGAAGAATAAGGCTGATATTTTGGTAAGTTGTTTCATTTTTGAGAATGTAAAGTGTAGAGTGTAAAATTTAAAATGTAGAGTGTAGAATGCAAAATGTTATGAGGTATTAGCTAGTCGTTTTTTAAGGAAAACGAAGGCTCTCAGCAGCACTTAAAATTACCAACTTATCTATTTATCCTTCATTTTACATTTTAAATTCTAAATTTTACATTCTACATTTTAAATTCTAAATTTAATCTAAGTGAAGAAAATCCTTCTTCTCAAACAGCTCATCTTCCGTTTCTACATTGTCTTCGTCGGGTACGCAGCAGTCGACCGGACAAACGGCGGCGCACTGGGGTTCCTCGTGAAAACCGATGCACTCTGTACACTTGTCGGTAACGATATAGTATAGATCGTAGCTTACGGGTTCTTGTTCTTCATTGGCGTCATACGTTTTCCCGCTTTTTGGTGTTACGTTGCCTTCTAATGAGGTGCCATCGGAAAAACGCCATTCCACACCGCCTTCGTATATCGCGTTATTGGGGCACTCAGGCTCGCAGGCGCCACAGTTGATGCATTCGTCGGTTATTATAATTGCCATGGTTGTTTGTTTTAATTTTTTGCTGATGATGGGGGAGGCACGAGGCCAACCCCTACCGTACATTTGCAAAACAAAGATACAACAACTAAGTTTGTTTTATGACCAAAAAGACAGAAGGATTATTGACATTGGGGCGCGCATTTCGAGAAGTATTAAACGGTGAACCTCTTACTGTTAACGCATCTTTACAAGCAAAATTATCTGAGGTACGCCAAAATTCCGTTCCCGTCAATCCGTGGTTTACCCCCGACAACGTGGCGTACGCCATGCAACAATGGGTTGACATACTCACTCCCGACTCCGTAAATGAGTGGTTGAGCCACTACCCGGTTTCACAAGAACAGAAGCGCATCGGGCTCATTACAGCGGGCAATATTCCCTTAGTAGGACTGCACGATATGCTTTGTGTATGGGCTACCGGTCACGTAGCATTGATTAAATGTGCCTCCGAAGATCCAATCACTCCGGTGGTTGTAGAGCTTATCAATCATATTGCGGGTGAAGCGCGTTTTGTGCAGCACAGAGAGCAGCTCAAAGAAGCTGATGCTTACATTGCGACGGGCAGCAACAACAGCGCGCGCTACTTCGATTACTACTTTGGGAAGTACCCCCATATCATTCGTAAAAACAGACAATCCGTAGCCATTCTAAGTGGAGACGAAACCGAAGACGAACTTCGTGGATTGGCCTCCGACGTGTTTCGTTATTTTGGCTTAGGCTGCCGTTCGGTGTCGAAGTTGTTCGTTCCTCATGACTACGATTTTCAGGCCCTTTTTAAGGCGATGTTTGGGTTTAAGCACGTGGTTGAACACAATCGCTACGCCAACAACTACGATTACTACCGCACCATTTATCTCATGAATAAAATTCAAATTTGGGACAATGGGTTTGTTATATTAAAAGAAGATGAAGGACTGTCTTCTCCGGTGGCTGTATTGTTTTACAGTCACTACAAAAATGAAGACGAACTGCGCAACCACATAGATCATCTTGGCGATCAACTGCAGTGTGTTGTGGGGAAAAACAACCTTCCTTTTGGCAGTACCCAGCAACCGGGACTCAGCGATTATGCAGATGGCATCGATACCATGGCGTTTTTAACCTCTCCCGAAACTTGGACGAGCAATGCGCCATCCTAAATACCGCATAGGTTTAGTTGACAGCGTTCACCACAGTTGTCGCGAAGGGCTCGAAGCAGCCGGTTTTGAGGTGGTGGAGATACACCATTTAAACGACAATGACACACGAAAAGCGATTCGCAATGTCGATGGCATCGTGGTACGCAGCCGGTTTCCATTCGACCGACAATTTATGCAAGAAAACCAACACCTTCAGTGCATTGGCCGCTGGGGAAGTGGTTTGGAAAACATCGATTTAGACGCCGCGGCTGATCATGGCATTGCCGTTGTAAATGCCCCGGAAGGTAATCGCCAAGCCGTTGCGGAACACGCCCTTCTTTTGTTGCTGAGTCTGCTTCGCTACATGCCTCGAATAGATCAAGACGTTCGACGTGGGGTATGGAAGCGGGAAGCCAATCGCGGGGTAGAACTCTCCGGAAAAACGGTCGGCATCATCGGTTACGGAAATACCGGAAGTGCCTTTGCAAAGGTGCTGTCGGGTTTTGACGTTGAGATATTAGCGTACGACAAATACCGCAGTGGTTTTTCCGATGACATAGTTCAGGAAGTGCCGTTAAACGACGTACTGCAGCGTGCAGACATCGTATCGCTGCACCTACCCCAAACTGCAGAAACCAAGCATTATGTCAACGAAGAATGGTTGAGTATGTTGCAAAAACCCATTTACCTACTCAACACAGCGCGCGGCAACTTGATAGAGCCTAATACATTGCTAAACGCTTTAGAACGCAAACAAATCATCGGTGCAGGTTTGGATGTACTTCCCTTTGAGAGCTCAAGTTTTGAACGCGTTGACCATTCAGCGCGTTTAGAATCCTTCCTCAAACATCCAAACATTGTGTTTAGTCCACACATCGCCGGCTGGACGCACGAAGCGAACAAAAAAATGGCACACTGGCTGGTAAAGCGAATGACGTCTGTTTTAAAAAACAAGTAACGCAGTCATTTAGCGCGACATAAATTTTTTCGTGCAGATGGTTTTTTATTTTCTGTGAATTGTACTTTCGTAGCGTTTTCTAACCAAACGTCAAACAATATGCGCGGACCCATTTCTCAGTTCATAGAACACAACTACAGACATTTTAACGCAGCTGCACTAATGGATGCAGCTAAAGGTTACGAAGCCCATCTCGCTGAAGGCGGAAAAATGATGATTACCTTGGCCGGTGCAATGAGCACCGCCGAATTGGGCATCAGTTTGGCGGAGATGATTCGCCAAGATAAGGTTCACTTTATTTCGTGTACGGGAGCCAATCTCGAGGAAGATTTGATGAATTTAGTCGCGCACAATTCATACAAACGCGTACCGAATTATCGAGATTTATCGCCCAAAGAGGAATGGGATTTACTCGAGAACGGGTTCAACCGCGTTACCGACACGTGTATACCGGAAGAAGAGGCGTTTCGTCGTTTACAGAAACACATCTACAAGCTTTGGAAAGATGCCGAAGCGCAAGGGGATCGCTATTTTCCGCACCAGTACATGTACCAAATGCTCAACAGTGGCGTATTGGAACAGTACTACGAAATTGACCCCAAGCACTCATGGATGCTTGCCGCTGCCGAAAAAAACATTCCCATTGTGGTTCCCGGGTGGGAAGACAGCACCATGGGCAACATCTTTGCGTCGTACGTCATCAAAAACGAATTGAAGGCATCGACGGTTAAGTCGGGGGTTGAATACATGGGCTTTTTAGCCGACTGGTACGTGAAAAATGCCGAAGGAAAAGGCGTGGGTTTTTTCCAAATTGGAGGCGGTATTGCGGGTGACTTCCCCATCTGTGTGGTGCCCATGCTTTATCAAGACATGGAGATGACCAACATTCCTTTTTGGAGTTATTTCTGCCAAATCAGCGACAGTACAACGAGTTACGGTTCGTACTCGGGGGCTGTTCCCAACGAAAAAATTACCTGGGGAAAACTTGACATTGATACCCCAAAATTTATTGTGGAATCGGATGCAACCATTGTTGCTCCACTTATTTTTGCTTGGCTATTGAATAAATAAAGCAATGGATAAAAAACGCGTAATAGTCGATTACAAGAACATCACCGAAGAATTACTTCAGCGGTTTACCGATGCATTTCCTCACGGGTATGACGACGAAGACATCATTCGTTTTAACAACGCTAAGGGTGAGTCTGTGCGCGCCGTGCCTATGGAAACAGACGATACTAAGTACCTCATAAAAGTGAGCGTTGAACTCGACCGTCGTGTTGAAGCCTTTCTCGACGACGATGACGACGACGACAATGATCAACGCGAGGTTGACATCAACCCCGAAGATTTGGAAGAGGACGACCGGTGATTAACTATAACCAGTCGACCAGCTTATCGATGGCCTGTTTTACGTTATGGTGCACATCGGTTATATCTGCATCCATCATATAGCATGGTGCACATACAATTTTATTGACGTCATCCACTGATACATCGCGTACCGACTTCATTTCGGTTGTCATGCCCACCGAGGCTACACCCTCGCTGATGGCCGCTATTTCGTAGGGTGAGGATTCATCCGTGGTTCCCACGGTCAGTTTGGCATTGACATCTGTGCCTTGGAGAGCTTTTGCTAACGTTGTGGGGCTCATGCAAAGTGCTGCTACGGGTTTTTTTGCTGCTACAACTGCCCGAAGAAAATCGCGTGTAAGGGAATGGATTTCGCCGTCCGGCCCGGAGAAGGCCCACTTGGTGATGTTCTTAGCCGTACCAAACCCGCCGGGCATGACCAAAGCGTCGATCTGGTTAGCGTGGTCAACGGTAAGAGACTCTACCTCGCCACGGGCAATACGAGCCGATTCAACTAATACATTGCGTGTTTCGTTCATTTCCTCTCCTTTAGTATGATCGATGACGTGGTGTTGGTCTACGTTGGGCGCAAGGCAAACATAATCGTGACCTGCTTCGCGAATGGCCAAGAGCGTTAATACTGCTTCGTGAATTTCCGTGCCGTCGTATACGCCACAGCCGTGTAATAAAACGCCAACTTTACTCATAAATACATGTTTTAGATTTAATGCTTGGTGAGCAATATACAACCCGCTTCGGACAACTGCAACCCCTGCCACATCCATCACAAGCTGCTCATTGCCATTTTTCTTTCTAAAACCTCTAACGCAATTCTATTCAAACATCACCACGAAGAAAATTGCCACGAATCCTCACTAATTTGCACGAATA
>SKIJ01000062.1 GCA_007116495.1 Cryomorphaceae bacterium
CGTTTCATGTCAAATGTTTTTTATTGTGATTTAAAATGTGAGTGGGTAGAGATCTTCAAAACCGGTTTTTAAATCAAAACATTGGGGGGAGGTGTGGGGACATCAAGAATGTTACCTTCAATAAGAACCAGCTTTACATAGGGGTGCACCTCGATGGTTTTTAGAATAGATTTAAAGGAAAAAGAAAAGGGTTTTTCTTTAAAAACGGCAATTTCAACCTTGAGAGATTCGGGGATGACTGGTGGAGTTGGCGTATCATTATTATTGACGTGTTCTTTTGCCCATTGGCAGGTACCATTACATTGCATTTCGGGTTTATCCGTATTCTCACAAGCAGCTAAGTAAGCATTATAAGAGACCAAATACTTAGCAATGTCGGCTGTTTTACTTAAAAACGGCAACGTGAGAGAAAGAAGCAATATGTATGCAAAAAAACGCATGATACAAAGGTACGAATGAGGAGTTAATCTGTCATTATCTTTATGCGCTTTGTAACCCCACTCACATTGAGGATATAGATACCGGCCGGCAAATGCTGAACATTTATGCTCATTCGATTACCGTCGGATGTGGCTTGCCACAGCATCTTCCCATTCAAATCTATAAGTTGTATTTCTGATTTAAAGGGGGCACCTTCAATGAATAATTGTTCGGAAACGGGATTGGGATAAATTTCCAAATCCACTTCACTTACTTGGCGTATACTTAGTCCATCATCAGTAGAGTCGACGGTAAAGGTGGTAAAAAACGAAGCTGTGTCAATGCCATGACAAGCTGCTGGGTCATCGCTTTGAACGGCAGTTACGGTCAGGTTGTACTGTCCGGCAGCAAGATTCCCAAACGAAAATGTATCGAGCAGGTTGTTTGTGTTGGGAACGCTATCGGCATAATAGCACACGTCCAAGTCTATATTATATCCACTGATTGAAACCGCATCGGAGAGTAAAAACCCTAGTGCCGGGAGCTCTACCCCTACTTCAGCGTGCACATCCATTGTGTCGTTGGGCAATGTAGGGAGGATGTTTACACCAACAATGTCAATGCAGCACGGCGGGGTTGGTGTAGGTGTTCCAACGGTAAACGTGGTGGTGAGCTGCGTTGAGTCTACCGGATTACAAGTGGTGGCATCTAAGCTCACCAGCGCATTCATATTAATTGTGTACACACCGCTTGGCAGCAAACCTAGCGATGCGGTATCGTAGTGGAAATCCACTGCGGGCAACATACCGCTAAAGTAACAGCCTTCAATATCTACGGTGGTTCCGCTCAAGGTATGTGAAAAGCTTACGGTGCTGCCTTGATTACCGGTAGACGTAGTAACGGCAATGAACACGGAGTCCGTAGGTAACGGATTACTGGGCAAAACATCAATCGATGTAATGTTGATGGATTGTGCAGTTACCCCCCCTGTAAAGAGGCAAAAGACAAATAACATTAGACGCATAATATTAGGATATTTGGTTAGTGATTTCTTCAAATATACAAAAAATCGTGCGGTTATCGGCAAGAAAAATACCGCTGGTTACGAACAAAGCATCACAAGACCTATATTGTCGTATGTTTTTGGTACATCTATGATTAAAACTGCTTCAAAAACCGCATATCGTTTTCACTCAGCATTCGGATATCCGGAATTTGGTAGCGGTTGAGGGCGATGCGTTCTACCCCCATACCAAAGGCAAAACCGCTGTATACCTCCGGGTCGATGTTAGACGCTTGCAACACGGCGGGGTCTACCATACCGCACCCCATGATTTCCAGCCAACCGGTTCCTTTGGTTAAGCGGTAATCTACTTCGTTGTTGAGGCCCCAGTAAACATCAACTTCGGCGCTGGGCTCGGTAAAGGGGAAATACGATGGACGCATGCGGATTTTACTCTTGCCAAAAAACTGCTCGGCAAAGTAGAGAATGGTTTGTTTAAGGTCGGCAAAGCTCACGCCCTTGTCGATGTAAAGACCTTCGATTTGGTGAAAGAAACAATGTGAACGGGCAGATATGGCCTCGTTACGGTACACGCGACCGGGAGAAATGGTACGAATGGGAGGTTGTTCATTTTCCATTACACGCACTTGTACGGAAGATGTGTGCGTACGCAGAGCAAAGTCGGGATCTTTTTGGACAAAAAATGTGTCTTGCATATCGCGTGCTGGGTGTTCCTCGGGGAAATTGAGCGCGGAAAAGTTGTGCCAATCGTCTTCGATTTCCGGGCCATAGCTTACATCAAACCCAATGCGAGCAAAGATATCGGTTATTTCATCGCGGATGATGGAAAGCGGGTGACGGGAACCAATGGGCAAATCATTCACAGCGCGGGTATAATCTACAGACTCGCTCTTAGAAGAAGCCGCGTCTTCTAGTCCTGCTTTATAGGTTTTCTCTGCCAATTGCTTGAGTGCATTGACCGGTTTACCAAACGTACGTTTATCTTCCGATGGCAATTTTTTGAACTCTTCAAACAAAGCGGGAATTTCACCTTTTCTCGACAAAAATGTCAAACGAAATTCCTCTGCCTGTTCCGGTGTTTCGATGCTGAACGATTGAATGGCCTTTTCCAGGCGTTCTATTTCATTATTCATATCTGTAGATTGAGCTGCAAATGTACGTTGTCGAACGTGCTATTCCAATCATCGGCAACGCAATGTTCGCACCGAAGACAAAATAAGTGTTGGTAATTTATCGTTAGTTAGTGGTATGAGAAAAATTTTGTTGTACTTTTGACGGATGTATGGTGAAACGTAAACACTTTACATAAACGTTATCAAAGAAATTATTTTAACTATGCGTCGCATACTTTTATCGTTATTCGTCATTCCCATTGCGTTTGGGGTCATTTCTTGCGAGCAAGACGACCGAGATTATGAAGTTACCGTATTTGTCACAACCCAGGACAGCATCCCGGTTCGCAACGCCACAGTACGGATATTTGCACCAGTTGAAGAAAGTATTATTGATGTTTTCCGCACCACCAACAGCGATGGTGAAGCCCGTTTTTCATTTGACAACAAAGCCTTTTTGGAAATCCATGCCGTTAAAGGTTCTTGGAAAAAATGCGACGCCATTGAATTGGAGCGTGGAATGAAGCACTTCACCGTAAACTTATACCCTTTTGGCGACCCCCGCAGAACTTGTTTTGAATAACCTTCGCATTTCCGTTTACTATGATACGAAATAATTTTTTCATCGCGGCTGCAATCATTGTTTTATTAGTTACCGCAATTTCCTGCACTAATGAAGAAGAGTATCCATTTCGCGTGCGCGTGGTAATGGAAGATGAAGATCACGATGGCGATGACGTTCGTTACATCCCCGTTCCTTTAGCGCAAGTGCGCGTTGCACCCGACGATCCGCAATCCAATGTATTGTTTGAAGGCCTCACCAATCGCGACGGTGAAGTTGCATTTGAATATGAATTAGAGGCGTTGTTTTTAATTGAAGCCATAGGCTCTACCTACGATTTAGACACCTTATCATTCATTGATTCCACCGGATATCCCAACGTTCCGCCGCGTTTCGTAGAGCAAATCGATACCATCAACAAGCAACGCGCCCGTGCTTGCGGAGTCATAAAGCTCGAAGAAGGCACGGAAGTTTTTGAGCAAGTCATACTTGTACCTTGGGACCCAGAAGAAGGTCGCTGCTTCTAATCTTTGTATAGCTTTTTGGTTCCGACGACGTCGTCATTGCACGATGGGGTTTAATTGGTGTGGTTGAGTGTCGATCCACTAGCACATAAGTACCCTACTTTGACTCCTTATGCGTATGTGGCTAATAATCCAGTGAATATGGTTGATCCGGATGGGATGAGAATTAAGCCTGCAGGAAAACAGGA
>SKIJ01000113.1 GCA_007116495.1 Cryomorphaceae bacterium
AGTGCTCTGGATTGTGGCCGGGGAGTTGAGGCGGTGCATAAAAAAGATTTTCAACTATATCAACATCGTCAGAACCATACATATATACTCCCACCATATCCACTCCTCCATTACCTATTGTTCCCCCAATACCATTTTCATAAATACCTGCGCCATGACACTCAGACATGGATAAAAGTGGCGAATCATCGCCTATCTCCAATCTTGTAAGGGTATTATTTGCTACATACAATCTTCCATTGGCATTGGCTTGCAATCGAATAAAATTCAATTGTAGCCCTGTGTTGAAGCTGGTAGAAAAATTATTATCAACAACTCTGTAGTTACTAACGGAGGCCAAATCATTGACAACACGAACTTCAGAGTAGTTTATAAAATTATTGTCTTCCATCAATAATCCAGAGGTGTATCCGGGAAAATTATCGTGTATCACATCTTGAAACACCAAACCTAAACTTGAGTTTGACATTACCGGATTTACGTTCATAAAATCATTATTCTTTATATAAGCCGATGAAACTTCTGTCAAAATTCGCGAATACTTAAACTCATTTGCTTCCGAAGGTTGATCTCCACCTACCACAACTCTTGTGTTTTCAGTCATCACCCCTACGGCATTTTCAAAATAATTGTTTTGTATGATAACTGTTGATTCAGCTGCCCCAATATGAATATGCTCTTCCAGTGCTTTGTCTTCAAAGTTATTTTGATTTAGGTTTTGGCTTCCCACTCTAAAATATGCGTTACTGCCAAAAACCATAATTGTTCTATCAGACTGACTAATTTTTGCAGGTGGCGTGTAATTTCGCATATCTATGGGACTTGAAGGATGCTGCTCGCACGTTAAGCTCAAATTTGCAAGACAATTTATATCACTAATCGTTACGTGAAAGTCATTGTTATCAAACTCAACGAAACTATTGGTTTCAAAAGGCCCGTTGTCGGTAAAATCAAATAAACATATAGCTCTTAGGTTATCTTCAAAGTATGAGCTGTGGAATTGTGCAACAACATTATCTCTTAAATATAACCCCCTTGTTGCTCCTTTCATTGTACTCGACTCAAATGAAATCGTATTACTTTGATGATGTAAGTGAATGCCATCCCAATAATAACGACAGTAAGGTAAAAACTCACTATCCATAGTTGTAACATCGACGCCTGGATCTGCTACAAAACGTGCATCCACACCCATTTCCAATGTAGATGACTGAACATCCAAAGATATATCGAGAGGAACCTCCCCCATAACAAGCACATAATCAGCATCAATTAAACCTGAATTCTCCCAAAATGAAAGCGGATAAGGCTCGGCCATAAATGAATTAAAGGAAGGGTTATCGTCGCAGCACTCTACAACGTATACGCTTAATTCAAAAACATCACCACCCAAATACCCGTAAAATACAGCTCTACCAAATCCACGATAATCATGAACATCGGCTTCTAATTCAATTAAACCTGTCTGCTCATCAGCCATGTAGCCATTCACCGTTAAACCTTCACCAAACTGGAAATCGATTCCATCTAAGGGTAAATATATAGGATCTACCTGAAAAACCATAGGCTCAACACACGTATATTGAACCATTACCTGTAGCGGAATGGGTGTTTGAGCTTTGTGAAAAAGTGGCGCTAGCATAACCACAAAAATTAAGAAATAGCGCTTAACCCATTGAGCGCTGTGTGTGTGTGTGTGTGTGTGCGTGTGTTCTTACACCTACACAATCGGAATTAAAATATAAAACATTCTTCATGATTTGTAAGATTAAAGTGTTAAACATTGATACTAAGAAGTATTGTAAGAATGAATTGCGAATATAATAAACATCTTTTATTTTACAAAATATTTAACCTTAAATATTTTTTTATTTTCGTCGCTGAGAACGGTGTCGGCGCTTCGCAAACAACTATGATCGGTTGTCAGATGAGTTAATGTAAGATGCAGAAACAACTCATTTTGTACCGTGCCGAGTCATGTATAAAAAACGATAGACTAATTATTAGGAAACGTCTATCCAGACAGCAGACGACAGACAGCAATCTAGACAAGGCCGCTAGACATTAACAGCCTGAAGGGCTGGCGTATGTGAACCCGACGGCAACGCCTCGGGGTATTGGCATCTATGATGATGCAGCTCGCCCTGAAGGGGCAGGGTAGAATCTTATCCTGCCTAATAAATAGACGCACCGCCGTGCGTCTCTACATGTGGCATCGTGCATTAGACGCAATGATTTGCGTCTCTACAATGGCGTTATTAAAAAACGACAGACTATTTATAGGGATAGATCTATCCAGACAACCGACATCACTTCACAATCGTCACTCATTCAATTTTTTTTAAAGCACGCATCAACCCACTCAATGAACATACCTTAATGGTTTCGTTTAATTGATAATCATCTGTTGATATGGGGGAAACGATGAATACGTGACTGGCATTGATATCCTCCACGGCTTTAAATAATCCTTTCGAGGGGCTTGGTGCCGATGAGGCTTTGCATTCGATGGCGATGATTTTACCGTTGATGTCTATAACCAAATCTATTTCGTCTCCCTTGGCTGTTCTGTAAAAATAGGCGGGACTATCTATCTGAGAAAGCACCTCTTCAATCACCAAACCCTCCCAAGAAGACCCAAATACGGGATGACCAAATAACTGTTCAGTGTTTTTTATACCCAACAAAGCATGCAGCAGTCCACTGTCACGCACATACACTTTTGGTGATTTTACCAAACGTTTCTTGACATTGGCGAAATACGGCTGAAGTGTCCGCAGAATAAACGTTTGCTCCAATAAGTCGGTATACTTACGCATAGTCACGTGCGACATGTCCATCGCTGTGGCTAATTTACTCAGATTAAGAATTTGACCCTGACTATGCGCGCAAAGTGTGAGAAACCTGCGCAGTTGCAATGCCGGTATTTGAAATCCGAACTGAGGTATATCGCGTTCTACATAAGTGCGGAGAAAATTTTCCCGCCATATGTAACTATATTTGTCGTTCTCTGCCAATACACTATCGGGATAACCTCCACGATTCCAGAAATCTTGAATACGGGCATCATTAAGCTCTGTAAACGCAAACGGACTTAAATAAAGATAGCCAATGCGCCCGGCCAATGTCTCTGACCCCTGTTGAATCATGTTTCTACTGGCCGAGCCCAGCAGCACAAAGCGACCTTTCTCTCGATTTTGATCAACAACGGAACGCAAAACAGAAAACAACGCCGGCTTGAGTTGAATCTCGTCGATACAGATGACCGCATCCATATGACTTTCAAAAAATAAAAACGGATCATTGAGTTTATTTAAATCCACCGGATTCTGCAAATCCAAGTAAATGCATTTTTCCCATTGAGACCTAAGATGCCTTACCAATGTTGACTTTCCACATTGTCTAGGGCCAAGAATCCCTACCACCGGGAAAATCTGCCGATAGGTCTCCACGGATGCTTCCAAATGCCTGCTGATGTACATGGAATTTTTTTTTTTCAAAGATAAACAAACAAAGATAAATAGTGCAAATTGAAAGTCATAGTTTCAATTTGCACTATTCTTTAATATGTAATCTGATCGTTAACATACGTACATTTTGCAATAACAGGGAAGCCTATGGGTTTCGTGAGGCATGCGGGTTAGGTTACACAATGGTGTGGTTTAAGTCAAATGGCAGTAAGTTGGTTGTCGGTTATCGGGGGCGTGTCATTTTACACTCTACATTTTACATTGAATCAACGAATACCTTCCACCCTCTCCCTTCATCAATCCACACAGCCCTCCGCTCCCAACAACCAACATCACTTAACAATCGTCACCGTCCCTAC
>SKIJ01000004.1 GCA_007116495.1 Cryomorphaceae bacterium
AAGGCCACGGCGTAGCTCAGTATGCAACCCTGACTAAAGCCCATCAAAATGACCGGTTGATCTGTTTGGTGTTTTTTGCGGTAATCTTCGATAAATTCAATGATGGCGTCGCGTGATTTTGCTGCTGCCTGGTCGTCGCTGCGAAGGTTGGGGTCGGTGGCTTCAAAGTTGATCTGATACCAGCAAAATCCCCCAAAAGGCAAGCGATGTGGGGCACGTAAACTCACGATGGGGAACCCCTCCGGCAACTCGTCGGCAAAGGAAAACAAGTCGTTTTCGTGACTGCCGTAGCCGTGAAGCATGAGGATGGTGGGGCGGTTGTGTACGTCGCCGGGGCGTTCGTTGTATATGAAATCAGACATTAAGATTATTGTTAGATTAAAAAAATCTGCTCGCAAAAATCAGTCACAAAAGATTTAAATACAATTTTTTGCCTGGTTTTAAAATGGATTTAGTTTTTAATGGCTGTCTACAAAGCTCGATAGCCACCGTAGTTGCGGTTGTAAAAAGCAGAGTCGCAGCATGTACGTCTCTGCTTTTTACAACACATGCGTGCAGGATGTAAATTCATAAACTTTCTTTAATACATTTACATCCATTATTTTCTGCTAAATAAGATTGGCAACAACTTTCACGTTGAATTAGTGAACATAGACATTCACCATGAGTAAACCAAACATCAATCTTGAGGAACTTCTCAAAGAGGGCATCATTTCAAAAGAAAATGCGGATGACATTCGTCAATATTACCAATCGAAAAACGAGGGCTCATCCAATAGACTTTTCTTGGTTTTTGGGCTTTTAGGCGCAGTATTGGTAGGCTTAGGCATCATTCTCATCATTGCAAACAATTGGGACTCCTTTTCTAAGGTTACCAAAACGGTTTTGGCTTTTGTGCCCTTGGTCATTGGTCAAGGTTTTTGCACGTATAGTTTACTAAAAATGCCCGACAACAAAACTTGGCGCGAGGCTGCTTCTTCGTTTACATTCTTTGCTGTTGGCGCCGGCATAGCTCTTATCAGTCAAATCTACCACATACAGGGAAGCACGGCTGAATTTCTATTGACATGGATGCTGTTAACGTTGCCATTGGTTTACGTGATGAATTCTTCGATGACTTCGTTGCTGTACATTTTAGGTGTCAGTTATTACGCAACAGAACTCGGTTATTTTGACTATCCAACAAAAGAACCTTATTTGTACTGGTTGATGATTTTGGCCATTATGCCTTTTATTGTTCGTTTACAATCCCGTCTCCCGTCAAGTAATTTTGTTCGCTTTCACCACTTGTTTCTCGGTTTATCGTTGACTTTGGTCTTAGGCGCGTTTACTCAATCAGATACGAAGCTTGTGTTTCTAAACTACTTAGGTTTATTTAGTTTGTTTTACTTGCATGGTCATTTATACCGTGATGTCGGGAGTGCGTTTTATAGAATGTTTGGCGGACTGGGCGCAATCGTACTACTTGTCGTGCTTAGCTTTAATGATTTTTGGAACTTCCTCCTAAATCGCTCTGTTAATTGGGTGGAAAGTCCTTCCGAGCCGGAGTTTTGGATATTGCTCATTGTCATCGGGGCGCATATTTTTCTTTTAACGTTGCTTTTTCTCAGAAAACAGCTTGACGTATACAATCCATTGATGTATGTGTATCCGGTGGTGTTGCCTATCTATTTTTTTGGATTTGCAAATCCGGGTATGTTCATCTTCATCAACTTTATGGTCTTAGTAATAGGAGTGCTTACCATATTGCGTGGAAATAAGGAAAACAATATACGGACGCTCAACTTTGGCTTGGTCATAATTACCGCCTTGGTGATTTGTCGGTTTTTCGACAGCGACATTCCCTTTACCGTAAGGGGGATTTTGTTTTTGCTTTTGGGCGGTGGGTTTTTCTATGCAAATCACCGAATGCTCAGTTCATCACGATAAACCGATGTTGACAGCCAAAATAAAATTTTGAACCATGAAAAAAACAGGAAAAGCAATCATATTTTTCATTCTCATTGCCGTCGTTCAGTGGGCGGTAATGGGGAAAATGATATACGATCAAACAGATATTCGCAAGTCGGGTAAAGCATTCTTGTTTGAAATTCAACCAATAGACCCGGTTGACCCCTTTCGCGGCAATTACATCATACTTAGTTTTAAGGAAAACACCATTGCCAAAAAAGACACAATGGAAATATGGAGAAATGGCGACAAGATTTATTTGGCCTTAGAAAAAGGTGAAGACAATATGACAAAAATAACCGAGTATTCAGCGACAAAATACAGCAATGACCAAGATTATTTGCAAGCCAAAGTCGACTTTACAACCCTCGATGGTGCGCTTCGCATACGGTATCCCTTCAATCGTTTTTATCTCGACGAAGAACGTGCACTGCGTGCCGAAGGAAACTTTTTTAACCGAAGCGACACCTCCGAAACACCCTCTTACGCAGTAGTTTATATCCACAAAGGCAACGCCTCGGTTGCTGATGTCATGGTTGAGGGGGCGTCTGTTTTAGAGTGAGTTATATGCAGCGTGCAAGTTTTTAAAAATATTCTCAGCCTGAAACACAAATAATTGCTGTTTTTGTGTAAATAACTGCATTTATGTATGGAAAGAAGAGGCTTTCCTTTTTTGCTAAAAGTACTGCTGAACTTTGTGCATTGCGGGAACAATTAATCAATCCCGATTCTAAACCCGTCGAATTCGACCAGTTTAGAAGACAAGCAGGGCTAAATAGCTTCGTGTTAACCCCCGAAACGTTGGATTGAAACGACCAATGCCATTGGGATTATTTCTAAACCTGGGCGTTACGGCGGCACATTTGCACACAAAGACATTGCTTTTGAGTTTGCTTCATGGATATCTATTGAGTTCAAACTCTATATCATTAAAGAATTCCAGCGTCTCAAAGAAGACGAAAACAACCGCCAAAAGCTTTACTTAAACCTGCAACGTACCCTTACCAAGATGAATGACACCATTCACACAAATACCATCAATGAACGACTGATTCCCGAAAAACTTCCCGGAAAACAGTTGTTTTCGACACACAATTATAGATTGTCACTTAAGTATAGAACCTTATGCATACAGCCATCAAAAAAAATCATTCACAGCTATACACTGTTAGCTCTGAGTCTGTGAACCCTCAATCTCTCCCCTTATAAAACGTCCCAAAATGCGTGCTGCTCTCCTGTGGCGCTTCCAAGTATTTGTTGATGGCAAAGGCGCTGGAGGAAAAGGCCATTTCCTTCCAGGGGATGTCTTCCGGGGCAAACAAAGCCACTTCTTCGCTTTCTGTGGTGGGATGGAAGTTGGTGTTGGTCATTTCAGCTAAGAAAATGAGGTACACCTGCTTTGCGTGGGGTAGGTTGTAGATGGTGTGTAGGTGCTTGAGTGTAACCTGAACGCCGGTTTCTTCTTCCACTTCGCGTAGGGCGCCCTCTTGAACGGTTTCGCCGTTTTCCAAAAATCCACAGGGCAAATTCCAAAAGCCTTTGCGTGGCTCAATGGAGCGTTTGGCCAAAAGAATTTTCCCGTGGTATACGGGTAAACAGCCAACTACCATATTGGGGTTTTCGTAGTGAATGGTATCACAGTCCGCACATACATACCGAAGTCGGTTATCGTCTTTGGGGATGCTTCGTTTGAGGTTTTTGCTGCCGCAATGCGCACAGTAATTCATAGGACTGAAATATATTTTTACTGTGTCAAAGTAACGGCGTAAGGGGGGATTTTCCAAAAACTGTTGGGGGCAACCTGTGTGTTGCCCCTCACATAGCTAGGGGGCAACACGTAGATTGGTATGAAGGTATAGGGCAACGCGCAG
>SKIJ01000021.1 GCA_007116495.1 Cryomorphaceae bacterium
AGGTGTTCTCCATCTCGTTGAGCTCGTGGTAGTGCGTGGCGAATAACGTCAGCGGACGGTGCGGGTGCTCGTGTAAAAACTGCGCAATGCTCCAGGCAATGGAAATCCCGTCGTAGGTAGAAGTTCCGCGACCGATTTCGTCTAAAAGAATCAGGCTGCGCGGCGACAGGTTATTGAGAATGGTGGCCGTTTCGTTCATTTCCACCATAAAGGTCGACTCGCCCTGAGAAATGTTATCGGAGGCGCCAACGCGCACAAAGATGCGGTCCAGCGGATGCAGTCGGGCTGAAGATGCGGGTACGAAGGAGCCGATTTGTGCGAGCAAACTAATCAAGGCCGTTTGACGGAGAAGTGCCGACTTACCGGCCATGTTCGGTCCGGTAATCATCATGATTTGGGTGCTGTTGGCGTTCAGGCTCGAATCGTTGGGGATATAGGGTTTTCCGGGTGGCAATTGACGCTCAATCACCGGATGGCGACCGTCGGTAATTTCGAGCGCCGGTTCTTCGGTAAATTCCGGACGGGTAAAGTTGTTTTTTAGTGCCAATTGTCCAAAGGCAATAAGGCAGTCCAAGCGGGCAATGGTCTGGGCATTTTGCTGTAAGGAGCCGATATATGTTGTCGCATCGCGCACCAGTTCTGACAAGATATGCTGCTCGAGTTGCAGCACTTTTTCCTCGGCGCCCATGATTTTGTCCTCGTACATTTTCAATTCCTCGGTGATGTAGCGCTCGGCGTTGACCAAGGTTTGCTTGCGCACCCAATTCTCCGGCACTTTGCTCTTGTGGGTATTGCGCACTTCGATGTAGTAGCCAAATACATTGTTGAAGGCCACTTTCAGTTTGGGAATGCCCGTACGCTCAGATTCGCGCTCCTGCATCTGGGCCAACTGATCCTTCCCCGAATGCAAGAGTACGCGCAGTTCGTCCAGCTCTTCACTTCTACCATCGGCCACGACCTTGCCTTTTCCTACGGCAATGGCCGGATCTTCGGCAATGGTTTTTTCGATGTTCTCACGCAAGAGATTACAAGGGTGCAGGTGATCGACAATGGTTCGCAGCATGCCGGTCTCCACGTGTTCTCCCAGCGTTTTGATGCGCTGAATGGCTGCGAGTCCGTTTTGCAATTGCTTTATCTCACGGGGATTAATGCGGGCCGTGCTCAACTTAGACACCAAGCGTTCTAAGTCGTGAATTTGACGGATTTCTTCAATCAAAGGCTCGGCCGCCGCTGGATTTTTCACGAAGTGATCGACCAAATCAAGGCGTTTTTCAATCTGCGCCACGTCCTTCAGCGGAAAGGCCAACCAACGTCTGAGCAGTCGGCCACCCATGGGCGATGCCGTGTGATCGATGGTATCGACCAGACTTATCCCGTCTTGTGCGTTGGAACGAAATACCTCCAAGTTGCGCATGGTAAAGGCATCCATCCACATAAAGTCCCCGCCATAGATGCGCGAGATGCCACTGATGTGGTCGAGGTGGTTGTGTTCTGTATCCTTGAGATAGTGGATGGTGGCACCCGCCGCGATGATGGCGTCCGGCCACTCTTCTATGCCAAATCCTTTCAGAGAGTTGGTCTCAAAATGTCGGTTGAGCGTATCGTAAGCGTAGTCGGGTTTAAACACCCATTCATCCAGTTCATAGTAAGGCGTTTTTTCCTTAATGCTTTGGATGAATTCATTCTTCAATCGCTTGGGAAAGATGACCTCGCTGGGAGAGAAATTTTGCAGCCACTGCTCCACCTCCCCTTGGTTCCCCTGACTCACCAAAAACTCACCGGTGGAAATGTCCACCAGCGCCATGCCCCAGTTGTCTTTATCGCCCGGATAAAGCGTACATAAAAAATTGTTGTTCCGCGCCGAGAGGAGCTGATCACTCATGGTCACGCCGGGTGTAACCAGCTCGGTCACTCCGCGTTTGACGATCTTTTTGGTCTTCTTGGGATCTTCCAGTTGGTCGCAAATGGCCACGCGATGACCGGCGCGGACGAGTTTTGGCAGGTAATTTTCCAAAGCGTGATGCGGAAACCCCGCCAGTTCGATGTGGGCGGCGGCTCCGTTGGCGCGTTTCGTCAAAACGATATCCAGCACCTTTGACGTACGCACGGCGTCTTCGCCAAAGGTTTCGTAAAAATCACCCACGCGAAACAGCAAGATGGCATCAGGGTATTTAGTCTTGATGCTGAAATATTGTTTCATCAACGGGGTCTCACTACTTTTGCTCACTGACTGATAATTTTTTATGACCAACGAAAACGACAATGTTCGTCGCAAATTGCGCACCGACGAGATGCAGCGCTTGTCTACCGACGAATTTAAACAGGCCACGAAGATAACGCTTCAATTGGTGATAGACAATCTGCGAAGCATGCACAATGTGGGTTCTGTTTTCCGCAGCGCCGATGCCTTTAGGGTGTCGCACATACACCTCTGCGGACATACGCCGGTGCCACCACACAAGGGCATCCATAAAACCGCCTTGGGCGCTACGGAATCGGTGGACTGGTCGTACCACAAACGCACCGTGGATGTGGTGAACGCGTTAAAAAGCAAAGGCGTGAAGGTGTACTGCTTGGAGCAGACCCAAAACAGCATCGCTTTGGAGGATTTCTGGAAGGAATTACACGGAAGTGAATCGGTAGCGCTGGTGTTGGGCAACGAAGTCAGCGGCGTTGATCAAGACGTGATAGATGCTTCCCACGGCGCGGTAGAAATCCCGCAATACGGCACCAAGCACTCGTTGAATGTGGCGGTTAGTGCGGGGATTGCCATTTGGGCTGTGGCGCAAAAGCTGCAAAAGTAGCGGCTAATATTTTTGCTCCGCAAAAAGGTTTTTAAGCCACGATTTTTTTGCTCCGCAAAAGATTTATTAGCCACGAATTCACGAATTTTTTTGCTTTGCAAAAAAGGTTCAAAGTCACAAATACTTACGAATGAAATTCGTAATAATTAGTGAATTCGTGGCTAAACAAAATTGCGGAGCAATTAAACATAAATAGTGGCTTTTACTTTTTAAGTGGAAACAGATAACTCAGACCCATTTTGAAAACCAAAAAACGATAGCGGAGTGTATACGTTTCATCTATATTAGGATCAAATGAATCAAAAACTCTACGATAAGCCGGTGTAAGTCCATAGTGGACTATGGCTTTAAAAGAGAATGTGCGGAAAAAGTGGTAGCGAAAACCAAAAACACCCTGTAATTCTAGTAACGGCAACCGTCCCGGTGAATCGACATTCAAGAAGCTCCATTCACCGGCTTCGCGGAGGGTGTTATATACGGCAGTATTGGCCTGTAGACCTGTTTCCAACCAAAACATCCGCGCTACTTTTAATTGCGCAACAAGTGGAATACCAATTGAATACAAACTCTCCGTTTCCGTTTGCAAGCCGCCAGTTTTGCGGTAACTGGTTCCCCACATAAAAAATCCTAATCACGACTGCAGGCCAAAAAACGATGATTTTGGTGCATACTGATAGGGCAATACAATGGAGCCACCATAGCCTTCATTATGAAAAGATGAGAAATAAACAGGTAAGTCAACGTTGTTTCTGTAATCTCCAAGCACACTCACTGACCAGCTCACCTCCAAACCCAACGCGTGTTTTGGCGGCTTGTACTTTTTTTGTGAAACCCCCATCATGGGGATTAGAAGTAAAAGCAACAATGTTTGTACGAGAGTATTGCGCATGTCTTACTGATTTAGTTCGTATCGAAAGCCCATGTTGAGGGTGTAAAAAACGGAACTTCTTTGGTATTCAAATAAATTAAAAATCCCAACTAAAGCTCTTCGCATAAGTGATACCTCAAAAT
>SKIJ01000108.1 GCA_007116495.1 Cryomorphaceae bacterium
CCCATACCGCCGTTGTATTCGTCTTCATAGGTGGCTTGACCAAAACTGGCCAATCCCACGATGACTTGTCCGGGTGCAATGTTCGCGTTGTCGATCACCTCATCGCGGCGCATACGGGTGGTAACCGTTGAGTCGACAATGATGGTGCGAACCAAGTCACCCACATCGGCGGTTTCCCCTCCGGTGGAGCGAATGTCGAGTCCGTAACTGCGGTAACGCTCAATCAGTTCTTCGTTGCCATTGATGATGGCGCCAATGACGTCTCCGGGAATGTTGGATTTGTTTCTTCCGATGGTGCTGGACAACATGATGGGGCCGGTCGCACCCACGCAAAGGAGATCGTCGATGTTCATCACTAGGGCGTCTTGCGCGATGCCTTTCCACACGCTCAAGTCGCCCGTTTCTTTCCAATATAAATAAGCCAACGACGACTTGGTTCCGGCGCCATCGGCATGCATAATCATGCAGTATTCTTCATCGCCGGTGAGATAATCGGGTACGATTTTACAAAATGCTTTGGGAAATAATCCCTTGTCGACATTTTTAATGGCCTTATGCACGTCGCCTTTATTGGCTGATACTCCGCGCAATTCGTATGTTTTCGGGTCTTTGCTATCCATGCAGCAAATGTACAATAAACCGAGGGCTCTTTGGTAATATGTTGTAGTGTTAAGGTACTGGAAGATCAATTTTGCATTCCTCAAACTCCAACGACTCAATATCCGAAACATCAAGTCCTAGATTAGAGATGTCGTTTACTTTTTCTTCAAATGATAGCTCGATTCCTTTTTTAATTGTCAAGTTACCATGTTCTTCGTAGGCTTCCGGTAAATAAATGGCAAATGCTTCACCGTTTCTGAATGCCCCGATTTGTGTGTCGCCATTAAAATTATGGGGATCTAAAAAGAACAGATAGTCTTTTTGAGAATCAGTGATGTTGACGGAAAAACCTATTGTGTGCTCCGGAATCGCTTCGGTTTCTTCGTATCCGGTTAGCCAACCAACCAGATTGTGATAAACGTAAAAACTATCGGATTGGCTAATTTTTATGACGAACCAATCTCCACGCTTTGCCATTTCAAATACGTAGTCTTTAAACGCATCATTATCGCCGGAAAGTTCTAGATGTTCCTTAATGCCCTTTACGATGTAATTATCCGTTGTGTTATTAAGGAGAATATATCTATTGTACTGTTTGCTTATGATTTTAACGGGAATTGAACTGGAATCCTCTTTTGATGCTGGTGGAACAATGTGGTGGTGCGATTTTTCCTTTAACAAACGACTTCCCTGACCGGTTCGGAAATAAAAAAAGATGATAACAGCAACAACAAGTAGAGCTATCTGAAGTTCCATGTCAATTATTTTTCAAGGTTTAAAGTGATGATTTAAAACCTTAATTTTTGCTCTAAAATTGCTTTTAATAACATAAAACCACATCATCACGTCACGTTACTGAAATTCAAAATTGAAAATGTAAAGTTAGGGATAGAAACCTTCTAAAACCATTCAAGCACGACCAAGAATGTTTTTTCAATTGCATTTCACTTCAGCAAGCCTACATCCTTTAAGCTAAACAACCCAGCCCCCACATTCTCCGCGTAGATGGCTTAGCAATGGGGATGTTGACAAAAATTTAGGGTTTCACCCCCAAATGATGAGATAAAGCATGTATTTTTGTATCCACAAGATTTGAAAACATTATGGGAAAAATCATAGCCATAGCTAACCAAAAAGGAGGAGTGGGCAAAACAACCACATCGGTGAACCTCGCTGCGAGTTTGGGCGTATTGGAAAAAAAAGTACTCATCATCGATGCCGATCCACAGGCCAATGCGACGTCAAACCTCGGCATTGATCCGGACAACGTAACGCTCGGAACCTATCAGGTCATCGAACACGAAAATAAAGCGCAGGACGTCATTCTAAAGAGTACCGCACCTAATGTGGATGTAATTGCTGCTCACGTGGACTTGGTTGCAGTGGAAATTGAGCTGGTAGACAAACCCAAGCGCGAGTATATGCTGCGCAAAGCAATCCAACCCATAAAAGATCAATACGATTTTATTCTCATCGACTGTGCCCCATCACTCGGTTTAATTACGGTCAACGCTCTCACCGCTGCAGACTCCGTGTTGGTCCCCATCCAATGTGAATACTTTGCGCTCGAGGGGTTGGGAAAATTACTCAACACCATTCGCAGCATTCAAAATCTCCACAACCCGGAATTAGACATTGAAGGCTTGCTGCTTACCATGTACGATCAGCGTTTACGGTTATCGAATCAAGTTGTGGATGAAGTGCGCAATCACTTCGGCGATATGGTATTCAAAACCATGATTTATCGAAATGTTCGCCTAAGCGAGGCGCCCAGTTTTGGCGAAAGCATTGTTATGTACGACGCCTCATCTAAAGGAGCTGTCAATTACCTAAAACTGGCTAAAGAACTGCTCAAGAAAAATCCCGAAACAATAACCAAAGCGTAAGCCATGGCGACAAAAAAAACCGGACTCGGAAAGGGATTATCTGCATTGCTCAAAGACCCGGCTACACAATCAGCCAATGACCCGGGTGCCAAAGACGTGATATCGCGCACCATGCTCATAAATGTCAACGACATTGAACCCAACCCCTTTCAGCCACGCATACACTTTGCCCGTGAACAGCTCGAGGAACTGGCAAATTCCATCACACAATTGGGAATTATCCAGCCCATTACCGTTCGTAAAACCGAAGAGGGGACCTTCCAGTTAATTTCCGGTGAACGTCGTTGGCGGGCATCTAAAATGGCCGGATTAGAAGAAATCCCCGCATACGTTCGCCTCGCCGACGATCAAGGTATGCTGGAAATGGCGTTGGTGGAAAACATCCAACGTCAAGATTTAGATGCTATTGAAGTGGCCATCAGCTACAAACGATTGATTGATGAATGCGACATTACTCAAGAAGAAATGAGTGACCGCGTAGGTAAAAAGCGCAGTACCGTAACCAATTACCTCCGCCTGCTTAAACTTCCTCCCATTGTTCAGGCGGGCATTCGCGACCGCATGATTGGTATGGGTCACGCTCGCGCTTTGGTCAACCTGGGCGACGAAGAGGAACAGCTCAACATCTATAGAGACATCGTTTCCAAAGACCTTTCCGTAAGACAAGTAGAAGACCTCGTTCGTCGAAAAAAGGAAAAAAGCGGACATAAGCAAGCACCTAAAACGCAAACACTGCCCGAAGAACATCGGCAACTGAGTCGACAACTGGAAGCATTTCTCGGAAGCAAGGTAAACATTTCGCGAAGCAAAAACGGCCGCGGAAAATTGACCATTAACTTCAGCAGCGACGACGATTTGAGTCGAATCGTAGAAATTCTCAACAAGTAAGCTCATGCGCTTCTGGGCAGTTTTGTTGTTGCTCGTTACCGGTCAGTGGCTCTGGGGGCAGTTTGAGCCTGGAGACACCGATACTATAGCGGCATCCCCCAAAACAGAAGCTAAAAAAGATACCGCCAAAAAGCGGCATTCACCACAGCGTGCCGTTTATCTTTCCTTAGCATTACCGGGAGCGGGGCAAATTTACAACCGCAAATACTGGAAGGCACCCATTGCCTGGGGAATGCTCGGCGTTACCATTTTTTTAGCCATTGAAAACCACGAAGAATACCGTGAATTTTACGATGGCTTTATGGAAATTCGTCGTCGCGACCAAGCGGATGAGCCCATCAATACGCCCGACGCACCGTTTGGTGGACAGTTTACACCGCAACAGCTCATTACCCTGCAAAACCAGCG
>SKIJ01000078.1 GCA_007116495.1 Cryomorphaceae bacterium
GTTCCAAATAAGTCGTCTTGTTTTGAACGAATTATACTTTTGATGGTGTCTTCTGAGTAGGTTGTAGCGCCTAGCATGCGCAAATTAGGATAAGCCAATTTCATCAAGTCTTGGAAGGCATTAATCACTTTAGTTTTGCCATCAGAGGAACTTCCCACGTTATGTTCAGCACCGTTTAAGTATACACGAGATTCGCCCAACAAATTCTTCAATAGTTGCGTTAATGTTCGCTTGCGTTCAGCGTTTTGTTGTCCTTTGTCGTACAGAATTCTCTTGATAGAATCTTTATTACTTGTGGAATTGTTTTGACGGATGTATTTTTCAGTTTTCAAGTACAAACGAGCATCTTTTACGATGCGCTCATCAGCTGGCAGAGCAAACAACATCAAGGTTTGATATCCCATAGTTTGCGCTTTGTAAAAATCTGAATTTCCAAAGTTGTCACTGTTGGGTGTGATTATCTCAATTGCCAATTCTCTTTCACGTCCAAGAATTACCCCGTCAATGCGCTTGGTAAATTCATATTCTTGCTTATTGTCTATGTACTTAACTTTACTGTCTCCAATAATGGAGTCAAAGATGATTTCATTAAACAATTGCGTGATTTGTCCATTGTCTATGTCCGTTGATTTAATCAATTCCTCTATGTCCTTTTCGTCATCTGTAAGGAACTCATAGAAATCTCCGTTGCGCTGAATATAGGTTTGGTTTTCAAGAAGGTTTAACGCTTCTTGAACCACTCTGTCGTGTTCCTTCAGGTCCACATCAGGTGTTTCTAGCATCAATACAGAAACATTTCGGGCTGTGGTTTTAAAATTGGTATAGTACTTCACCAAAAACAAGGTCTTTAGCACTTTGACAGCAAATTTGTTGGTGATATTTCTTTCTGCAACCGTAATTGAGTTTTGTATTTCTCCTCGAATGGTTGAACGAATTCCTTCGAACATTTTATCAAAACTCACCATGACTCTGCCTTCATCATGGGCAATGGATTTCAATACTTCTTGGAATACGCCCAACATTGAACGTTCTCCGACAGAAGCATGTTTTCCTTGAAATGCGTTGTGTTTGGAAAGCTCCTTAATACATTGTTGGAACAAATCAAACTGATAAGGAATAAAAGGATATTTTCCGACAAAATCTTTCACATCCCTGAACTTTCGAAATTGTACACCTGCTTCTGAGAAAGAGAGTACAGTTTCTAAATTGGCTTGTTCTTTCTTGAAGAACTCGGTCAAATCCTTTGTTGCCGTATCCGTTTTTGTAAGCAAACGCTTCTCAATAACTTCATCTACATTGGCTGATGTAAGTGGGATTCGCACTTTGAAACGCCCTTGGATTTTAGAGAAGTCATCCGTCTGAGATTTTGAGTCATCTCCAACTATGCTTTCGAGGTCTTCTTGAGAAGTAACCAGTAACCAAGCTTTTCCTTTGCATTTGGTCGCCAAAGTCTCTGCTATGGTTTGCAGGTTGAGCATAAGTTTAGTATTGTCCGATATATACTGACCTACTTCGTCAACAAAGAAGTTCAATCGAAATCCAGCTCCTTTGCGTGCAATGTATTCATTCACTTTATCACAAAAATCTTCCACAGAAATGCGGTTGTCTTTTCTGAGGGTATCAATAATGTCTTTGTAATTATCTGGGCTATCTCCGTTAATTTTGGCAAGCGCTTGAGCAATGGCCTGTTTTGTTCTTGGGGCAAAATATTTGCGTCTACCTTCAGTCCAATGTTCACCCGCTTCTTTTCCAAAACCCTCTTTGAAATCAGTGTATTTCCCTTCGTTATCAAGCCAACGTTCGAACTCGGCCACATGTCTTTGGCCTCCAAAATAGCCCATATGGTCGTTCAGCACTTTGTAGAAGACATTCAATAAAGCATCTTCTTCACCTTTGCTTGTGATTTGAGCTTGTTGGTCTATATTGAAAAGAATGGATTCTGCGGGAGTTTTAGTCGCACGAAGAATATCGGCTTTTAACATTTCATCCTCCTCAATCTTTGAAGCAAATAATTCACCTAAATGTTGGTCATCGTACTCCTTGTTTTCAAGAATATAGGAGAGTATTTTCAATAAGTGGGACTTACCCGAACCAAAAAAACCTGAAATCCAGACCCCATTCACCCCAGCAAAATCATTATAAGCCGAAAAGAAGTCACGCACTTTTTTTGCAATTTCCTGGGTTACAACATATTCCTCAACCTCTTGTAGAACATTCTCTTGGTCATCAGCTTTAATGACTGTTTCAATCGGTCGAGCAACATCTTTTACAAATAAATCTTTTAGTGCCATGGGTTAAATTTTATAGTTGTCAATATTAAAAGCTCGGTAGTAATTATCGTCCTTAAGTAATCCAAATAATTCAAGTGATTTTCCATTGTATTTGCCTGGGAAGAACATTACCGTTGGAGCTTCTTTAGCAATATTTTGAAGGTTATTTAATACATTATGGGAACGCAAAAAAGGGTAACAAGTCCCAACACCAGTAATGAAATAGACATGTGCCTGACTTTCATCAATGCGTTTTTTTAACTCAGGCATGAACACCTCGTTGATGTCCAAAACGGATTGGATGGCTTCTTTTAGTTCGTCTTTGTCCATCTGCTGTTCTAATTCAAATATTTCCCCTTCTCCTAAATGCTCTTGAAGTAACTCCATTGACACATCAAAGAGGTTCAAATCCAAAATGATAAGTCCATCGTTTTCCAATTTGTTTTTCAGCCCCTTGATGGATTTGCTTACTTCAAGTTCCTGCTCAGGATTATAGGGAGATATCCAAAAAGGTATTTCACCGCCCAAAGATGACCGACTCAAAAATGTGTCTGTTTTCATCTTTGCGTATAGATTTTTGAATTTTTCAGCTATGTCTTCAATATTCATCATGCACCACTAAATTAATATCTTTTTCGCTCAACAAGAATACTTTAAGGAATTGGTTATTATCATCCGTCACTGATTTAATGAAAAGGGGAGATAACCATTGTTGAAGTATGGTTCGGTCTTTTATGTTATTAATTATTCCTGCATCAGCCAGAATTTTGAAGAGAGTTTGTCTGGCTTTCTCCAATGTACTATCTGCAAAATTTTCCAACTCTGGATGGAGTTCAATTTTACGGTTTATAAAGCTTCTATAATCACCATCGGTCAGCTGAAAATCAAATACCAAGAACTTGTCACGGACAACCTCCAACATGAAGTCACGTATGAATGAATTGGATTTTGTAATTGCTAGAAATGTAACATGCTTTTGCTCATCAATAGTTCCATCCAAGAGCAAGTTGCGTTGAGTCGCAGTAAGGGCATTGTACCGCTTCAGGAACTCAGCCATTTCTCTTTTGCTTGTCTTTTGATTGCCCTTACCAAGAATTTCTTCTGCATTAATTTCGATTGAATCAACAGTTCCTTCATAATTAGCAAGTGCTCTAGCAACCCGCAGAAAATCATGCAACCTAAAAGAAGCAGCAGTGAACGAAAGACTATATTTCATGGAACCAACCATTATAACTGATGTTTAAGTTTTTCCATCGGAACGTCCAGTATTTGACAAAGCTTTATCAAATGCTCATCTGAAGGGATAGTTTTTCCCTTCACCCAATTAGACACACTCACTTCACTCACTCCAAGTTTTTCAGCAATAAATCGCTGTTTTATCCCCTTTGCCCGAATCAAATCTTTCAGCACCTCTTTAAGTTTTTTTTAATTGTTGCTTCGAATATAGTTGTTTTTTTGTATTTTTTATAAAAAAAAATAA
>SKIJ01000103.1 GCA_007116495.1 Cryomorphaceae bacterium
GGTGCATCTACGGTTGAAGCTCAAGCGAGAATTGGCGAAGAATTGGCAGACGCCATCATCAACAAGGTGCCCAACCAGTAGCTCTTAATGGTTTCTATCACAAAAACATAGGATTACACGTAAACTAAGATGTCAACACACGTTGTATTGTGATAAACTAGATGTTTTAAAAAAGACGGGAACTTTCCCGTCTTTTTTTATTTTCGTTTTGTCATTTAGATTTTGTAGTCATATATTTGAAGCTTTAATTTTAATTTAACAAGCCAAAAATGACGCCTTTAAATCGTCTTAAACTTAACTTATTATGAAGCAGTTATCTACACTTGTTTTTTGTCTACTATTTGCAACCGCTCATGCACAATCCATTAATGTAGAGCAATTAGAAGATGACCCCAGATCACACCAAAGAAATGTTTTAACATTCGGTATTTTTACCAGCAATCAATTTGGTTCAGGTTTATCGGGCGATGCCTATGGATTGGGGGTAAGTGGTATGTACATCATTAACGATGATTTAGATATTTACGCCAACCTAGGTGTTGGTTTCAATGCATTGGATATCGAGCCCGTTGCACAGTACTTCTTTTACGACCAACAAATGAGAAGGAGAATGTTGACGCTAATTGGATCAAGTTACAATACCAATACATACTTGAGAACAGATCAAGAATACCTGATGCGTTTGGGTGTAAGAGGTGGGTTTCATTATCTGATAAAGAGTCCTGGATTTTTTGAAGATGGGTTTCAGTGGACCACAGCCGATGGAAACACTACTGTTGGGTCATTATTTTTTGGCGGTGTATTCAATGGTCGTCGCGCCGGAAAGCTTAACGCAGAGGGTGTTGGGCTTATAAAGTTTGCTACCGACGCCAATTATTTTGCTGATGTCATGCTTCCTGTGGTTACCGCAAGTAAATTACCTGGAGGCAATGACGCACTTACCAGTGGCCTAGGATGGCGTGTAGGTGCCAATAACCGTGTCAAACAAAAATTAATCGGTAATGCAAGTTATTTTTTCTCTTATCAACTTGAAATTGGTCAGTACGCTGATTTATTTGTTGAAGGCAGTGATACACGCCCATTATCTATAAGAGTATTTGCAGGAATTGGTTTCGGTTTCTAATGTTACATATACAACGTCACTTACACAAAATGCCCGCTACATAGCGGGCATTTTGATTTGATGCATTTGGCATCTTTCACTCTGTGTGTATGATTGTCTGTCTACTTATGATTGTTTGACAAACTGCACGTTTAAAATTAAACGAACATCGTCACCAACAACAACGCCACCGGCTTCTGTTACTTGATCCCACTTCAATCCAAATTCTTTACGACTAATTTTCCCTGTGATTTCAAACCCGGCTTTGTGCTGACCATATCCGTCTACCATGGTTCCGCCTAATTCAGCCTGCAAACTTACTTTTCTGGTGTTATCGCGAATGGTTAAGTCACCAGTTAATTCAAAGTTAGAATCATCTTTTTTGGTCCATACGCCATTCTTGAAGGTGAGTTTGGGATAGCTTTCGGCATTGAAAAAATCATCTGATTTTAAATGTGCGTCTCGATCAGCAACATTTGTGTCGATGCTGTCAATATTTGCACTAAATTCAGCCGTTGCGCCATCAAAATTCTCTCCTTCTGCCGCAATTGCACCTTCGAATTCTCTAAAATATCCGGTAACGGTAGATATAACCAAGTGTTTTACCTTAAATTGAACTTCGCTGTGTGTTGGATCTATTGTCCAGTTTGTCTTACTCATGATGATTTAATTTTAAATGAAATGTTATGTCAAATTAACGAGCACACCAATTCATTGTTGATTAAGCCACATTAAGAAAAATCCAGCTACATTTGTGAACACCAAAATTGGTGTTGCGTTGTTATATAAAATGATTGAAATATGATTACAACAGACATACATATTGATATTCCTAGCCTCGTTTCGTCCCAACGGAAATTTTATCGTTTCCAAAAAACAAAATCCATAGACTTTCGTAAACAACAGTTAAAACGCCTAAGAAAAGCCATTATAGAAAGCGAGCAACAACTATATCAGGCCGTTGAAAAAGACTTGGGCAAAGGCTACGAAGAAGCATTTCTTACCGAAATGAGTTTGGTTATTAAAGAAATTGACTTGCATCTTAAACATCTTTCCCGCTGGGCTAAACCGAAGCGCGTCTCCTCTCCTATTTACATTTTGCCCAGTAAGAGTGAGGTTGTTCCCGAGCCTATGGGTGTAGTGCTCATCATCGGGCCGTTCAATTATCCTTTTCAACTTACCATGGCACCTCTAGTAGGCGCCATGTCTGGTGGTAACTGTTGTGTAATCAAACCGTCTGAACAAACCCCGCACACCGCCAACGTCATACAGCAAGTCATCAACAGTACATTTGATGACCACTACCTACATGTTGTAACCGGTGATGTAGAAGTTGGAAAAGCGCTCTTGAGACAAGCATACGACCTGATTTTCTTTACTGGAAGTACAACGGTAGGTAAAATTGTAATGCAAAAAGCAGCCGAACACCTCTGCCCCGTTGTGTTGGAATTAGGAGGTAAAAGTCCGAGCATCGTATTGCCAAGCGCGGATGTAACAACCACAGCTAAGCGGATTGCTTGGGGCAAAACCATCAATGCCGGACAAACGTGCATTGCACCCGATTACATTCTGGTACACCGCGATTTGGCCGATTCATTAATCGATGGCATTTCAAAACATTGGAAAGATATGTATGGCGATGAACCCGAAAAAAGCAATCACTACGGGCGAATCGTCAGTGAACGAGCTTTCGATCGTCTTACGCAATACCTCAACGATGGTCAAGTTGTTTACGGTGGTCATGCAGACCGCGAATCGCGCTACATCGCCCCCACCATTCTCCGCGATGTAAACACAGACGATGCCGTAATGAAAGAGGAAATCTTTGGCCCCATCCTTCCCGTTATCACCTATAAAGACGAAACGGATTTAAAACACATGCTACCGGAAGAGAAGCCTTTAGCTTGTTATGTTTTTGGCAACGAAAAAGAGGCCATCAAATGGTTTGATCAAGTAGATGCCGGTGGTGGTGCCATCAACGATACCATTTTACACGTCTCAAATGCGAACATACCATTTGGCGGAGTGGGTAAAAGCGGGATGGGAAACTACCACGGTAAAAGCAGCTTCGATGCGTTTACACACCAAAAGGGGCGCATCGTATCTAAAACATGGATAGATCCAAACTTACGCTACCCTCCTTACAAATCATTTTCGTGGATTAAACGATTGTTAAAATCGTGGTGATGAGATACGCTTTATAGCGTTACCTTTGCGGCAAATTTAGAAGCATGTCCAGTATCGTTGCCATCGTAGGCCGACCCAATGTCGGTAAATCCACCTTTTTTAACCGACTCATCCAACAAAGAGAAGCCATTGTAGACGCCACTGCCGGGGTTACCCGAGATCGTATCTACGGCAAAAGCGATTGGAATGGTCGATCATTTTCCGTTATCGATACTGGTGGGTACATTACCGGAAGCAATGATGTATTTGAAGAAGACATTCGCAAACAAGTCATCTTAGCTGTAGAAGAAGCCAATCTTGTTCTGTTTTTAGTAGACGCTCAAGTTGGCAACACCTCAATGGATCAAGAGGTAGCACAGGTACTTCGTCAATCAAATAAACCTGTTATTCTCGTCGCCAACAAAGTGGATAGCCCTAATCAGTTTGCGCTTGCTGCCGAATTTTACGCTTTGGGATTGGGCGATTTTTTCCCCATTTCGGCAATAAACGGAAGTGGAACCGGTGAATTATTGGATGCTATAGTAGAAAAACTACCCGAGGAATTGCCAACTGAAGAGCTCAACTTACCACGCTTTGCGATAGTTGGACGACCAAATGCCGGAAAATCCTCGTTCATCAACGCACTGATTGGTGAAGAGCGAAATATTGTAACCGATGTTGCCGGCACCACACGTGACACCGTTAACACACGATACAACCGCTTTGGTAAAGACTTTTACTTGGTGGATACTGCTGGTATACGCAAAAAAGGAAAAGTGCACGAAAATCTTGAGTTTTATTCGGTTATGCGCGCCGTTCGCGCCATTGAAAATGCCGACGTGTGTTTTCTAATGATTGACGCAACACGCGGCGTGGAAGCGCAAGACATCAACATCTTCGGGTTAATCGATCGCAACAAAAAAGGATTGGTGATTTTGGTGAATAAATGGGACTTGGTAGAGAAAGAAACCAACACCATGGAAACCTTTCGCAAAGCAATTCTGGAACGCATTCAACCCTTTACGGATGTGCCCATCGTATTCATTTCGGTTTTGGAAAAGCAACGCATTTTCAAAGCCATTGAGGAAGGCATTGCGGTATACGAACGCCGAAGCACCAGAATTCCTACGAGTAAACTCAATGATGTGATGCTGGATATCATTCAGGCATACCCCCCTCCTGCCGTTAAGGGAAAGTATATCAAGATAAAATACTGTACCATGTTGCCCACCGAAACACCGCGGTTTGCGTTTTACGCAAATCTTCCACAATACATACGTGAACCCTATAAACGCTTCATTGAAAACAAACTACGACAAGAGTTTGATCTTACCGGTGTTCCAATCGAGGTGTATTTTAGAAAGAAATAACGACGGAATTTACCAGTGGCCTGAGGTAACGCAATGCATCTGTATCTTTGCAAGAACCGAAACGACTATAATGATGATCGATACATTTCCACAAACCGATACGCAAGAAGTCCTGGAAACCAAAACCAATGACGGATTCAATATTGTTTTATTCAACGACGATGTCAATACCTTCGACTGGGTAATTCACTCATTAGTTGAAGTATGCGAACATCAACCCGAACAAGCCGAACAATGCGCATACATCGTACACTATCGCGGGAAATGCGATGTCAAACAAGGAAGTTACGATGAATTAGAGCCCAAGTGCACAGCGCTATTGGAGCGTGGTCTCTCTGCAGAAATTCAATAACCTAGGCTAAAGATTAACAATGGCCAAAGACAAAGCGAAGGAAGAACAGGGCGAAATGTCCTTTCTGGAACATTTGGAAGTATTACGTTGGCACATCGTCCGCTCTGTGGTGGCCATTTTCATTTTAACGATTGTTCTTTTTACCCAAAAAAGCTGGCTGGTTGATGGGATTTTACTTGGTCCGGCACAAACGGACTTCTTCACCTATGCTTTTTTTTGTGAATGGAGTGGTCGCCTCTGGAACGGCAGCACCTTTTGTATGGACGTCATGCCCTTTACCCTACTCAATGTGGAAATGGCGGGTCAGTTTTCCGTACACATTTGGGTTTCTTTAATTGGTGGATTCATTTTTGCATTTCCCTACATGCTTTGGGAGGTTTGGCGCTTTGTAAAGCCCGGTCTCCACGCTACAGAGCAAACATCATCGCGTTGGTTAATCCTGGTTTGTAGTGTTTTGTTTTTACTGGGCGTCATTTTTGCCTATTACCTCATCGTGCCATTGTCCGTTCAATTCCTCGGAGGGTACACGCTCAGTGAATCGGTGACCAATCAAATCACTATTTCGTCGTACTTGAGTACCGTATCGTCTATTCTATTGGCTTGTGCGGTATTGTTTGAACTTCCCATGGTCATCTTTTTCTTGTCAAAATTGGGAATTGTAACTCCGGAGTGGATGCGTAAGTATCGCAAGCACGCGTTGGTGGTTACACTTATTTTATCGGCCATCATTACACCGCCGGATCTTTCCAGCCAAGTACTGGTGAGTATTCCCGTACTGTTTCTCTACGAAATTAGTATTTACGTATCAAAATACGTTCATCGCAAGCGGATGAAAGCAGCCTAAGCTTAATCGTTTTTCTCGTTAAAACCCTTGTTAAACAAAAAAAACTGCGGTAAAATCAACGTATCGGTTGACCTTACCGCAGCTCTATGTCGTAATAGCTGGTGATTAATTTCCACCGAGGATTAATGGTAGACCATCTTTACCTGACCCTATTACCACTACTTTGGCGTTGTCGGAATCGGCTAATTTCATCGTAGCAATGATGCCTTTTTCCTTGAGGATGGCATCGGTGAGTGAACGATTTACGATGTTGTTTGCAGCTGCTTTACCTTCGGCTTCAATGCGCTGACGTTCGGCTTCTTTTTCAGCTTGCTCAAGACGGAACTCGTACTCTAAAGATGATTGCTCTTGTTTCAACTTCTTCTCAATCGCGTCTTGTAGAGAGCGCGGAAGCGATACGTCACGAATCAAAACGTCATCAAGGTTTACGTGCTTCCCTTCCATTGTTCTGCGCGCGCGATTGAGCATTTCGTCTTCGATGATTTCACGTTTACTCGAGTACAGCTCTTCCGGTAAATATTTACCAATGATTTCACGAGTAGCAGAGCGCATTGCCGGGGCAACAATTTTGTTGTGATAGTTTAATCCAATCTCGTCGTGTAAAAATCCGATGCGATTTTCATCGGCGCGATACCAATACGAAACTTCCAAACGAATGGTCAAACCATTTTTACTTAAAACCTCCATGGTTGATGTTGCTTCTTGTACCTTTACATCGTACTTAAACACTTCATTCCAAGGGGCTATGAGGTGAAATCCCTGAGCCAATTGCTGCTCTTTATCCAAACCTCCTCCAAACGGACGGAAGATGACTCCTTTTTCACCCGATTCTATAACGGTGGTGATATTATTCCACAAAATAACCAAAACCAATAATCCAACGGCTCCGGCAATTAATAAAAACGAACTTTTTCTAGGCATGATGATGTAGTTTTAAAATTTAATCGTTTAATATGACCCTGATTTGCGGCGAATATACCACTCAGCAGTCAAGGATGACATTAATAACAAAAGTAACCACCAAAAGTCGATAAGTGGTGCACGCTTTATGCGTTCTTTTAGTATTTTTTTGTTTGGCAAACCAGCTAGTGCATCTAAAATAGACGAAAACCCCGTCTCATGCTGAGCCATTCCTCCGGTTTCATTAGCCAATACACGAAGGCCACTGATCTGCGAGGTGGTATTAATAAATTCAGACTGGTACGCTTCCACAATCAGTGTTCCCTTAGCCGTAAATGTCTCGCTTCCTACGGTTGTTTCGGCTCGATACGGATACGTTCCGGCTGATAAGCCCTTTATATCCAATGCATACTGATCATTTTGGGGAATAAACGAATAGGTATACGCCGGAGCGTCGTCTTCGAATATGGTAAATGCTACTTCCTCCGAGGTTATGGGCTCAAACGATGCATTGTAAACTCGGGCGTCGATACGGATGGCCTGACCTTCACGGTGCCGTTGAGCATGAAACAACTGCAGTCTTTCATCGCGCTGTACGGTGCTTAAGAAGCGAAAAGATGCGGAGAGCCAATTGTCAAAAACGCGATGAGACTCCAATTCGGTAAACACCTTCAAGCGCCACTGCCATATCCCCAAACCATTAATCATCATTGCCGGTAATTGGTTGACGGTTCCCGTGCCTATTAGCGGTCGATCAGTTGCTACGCCTTCTATCGATGCTGAAGCCAATATATCGCTGCCGCTGATTGCCGATCCTCGAGAAAAAAATGTTTGTAAGGGAGGTAAATCATTGGCCGCTGATTGCCACCATGGATCCATTTTGTATGTAGAAAAACCACTGCGAAATACAGGGCGTACACGTTCAAAGTTGTTCGCACCAGATCCTGCCAAGGAAAACAAATCTGCTACAGATTCCGGGTTACTGCTTGGACCAAGTATGTGCAAAACACCTACTTTTTGGTTTGTTATTAGATTTTGTTGTTCGCGGGAAAGTCGAGCATTGTGCAACACCAAAACGTCGATGTTCTCCGGAATGGCGCCCCCCCCAATCGCAACCTCAACCTCGTAGTGTTCAAGCGAAGCTAAAGACGAGCGCAGGGCACCAATATCTGGATGTGGTGCCGAGGCAACAATGCCGATGCGCTTTTTATTGCGCATGGCATCCACATAAAATGTTCGTACATTGTTGGTCGCGTATGCTTCGGCGTCTGCCGGCTCAATCATTATCTCATACGCAATCAAACCCTCGCTCTTCGCTCCCGGAACCACAGCGCTAAATGGAAGGAGTGATCTGCGTTGTGATATGGTAGGTAGCGTTTCACGGTAAACTTCCTCATTATTTCTAAGAATGCGGATTACGGGTTCATGCCCCTCTAATTCCATAAACGAAAATTCCGCTTGCACTTCCACTTGATTGCCCACGTACACGAATGAATTGTGTACCACGCGCTCAATAGCTGCATCTGGTTTGGGTATTGTATCGCCGTAAATGAGTGAAAACACCGGCACATCGATGCTCGTACCCAACGCTTCCGGGCGCAACCCGGTGGTTGGAATACCATCCGTAAGAACGAGTAAGGCTGCCAAATGATCGCGCAAATAACGTTTACTTGCGTAACGGGTAACGGTAGAAAAATCTGTTTCACTCCCCGTAAACGCTACGGAATCAATGTCAACAATTTGTTCGTGGAAACCAAACACATCAATATCGTATTGATTTGATAATTCTGATTGCAACTGTTTCAGCTCATTTGAATAGGAATATGTGGAATCATCCAAGTGCAGTGTCATTGACTTTGATAAATCCAATGCAACCGTTAAAACTGGTTTTTGCACCTCTTGAACACGTCTTTCCCATTGCGGTTGCCAAATCAGTAAGCAGACCAACAGCAACGAAAAAAACCGCAAAGCTGCTAAAGATAAGCGCTTTGCGGTTGAAAAATACGGTGACTTTGGCTGATACGTCATCCATGTAAACGCTGCAGCAATAATGAGTGCCAGCAATAACCCCCAAGTGGGATAAGCAAAATGGATGACCAACAATCCCGTCATAAACGTTTAGGTAAGCATTCCTCCGCAAACGTTAAGAACTTGTCCGGTTACGTAAGATGACATATCTGATCCCAAAAAGACACATGCATTCGCAACATCCATAGGATCTCCACCACGCTTTAGGGGAATACCATCTCGCCAACCTTGCACAACTTTTTCATCGAGTACGTCCGTCATTTCGGTTTCAATAAACCCCGGCGCAATGGCGTTACAGCGAACCGAACGCGAACCGAGTTCCAGTGCGACCGATTTAGTCAAGCCAATCATACCCGCTTTAGAGGCCGCATAGTTGGCTTGACCGGCGTTACCCTTTACGCCCACAACAGAGCTGATATTAATGATGGAGCCGGTTCGTTGCTTCATCATTGGCTTGGTGACGGCTTTAGTAAGGTTAAAAGCCGAATTGAGGTTTGTTTTAATGACCTTGTTGAAGTCGTCTTCCGACAAACGAAGAAGAAGGTTATCGCGCGTTATACCTGCGTTGTTTATCAACACATCAATGCGACCAAATTCCTTCATCACCTCATCAACAAGCGTATGGGCTTGCTTAAAATCAGACGCATCCGATTGGAACCCCTTTACTTTGTTTCCATTTGCGGAAAGTTCCTCTTCCAAGGCTTTTCCCTTTTCTACATTGGATAAAAATGTAAACGCGACGGATGCTCCGTGATTGCAGCAGGCCTCGGCGATGCTCCTCCCAATGCCTTTACTTGCGCCGGTAACGAGAACAACTTTTCCTTCTAGTAATTGCATGTTGATATAATCGTTTGTGGTTAATGCGCCAAAGATAGGCAACACGCAACAACAAAACACAACAGCAGCTATGCAAAGAACCTTAAAAAACCTCGTAAATACCGGCTGCACCTTGTCCGGTTCCCACACACATGGTTACCATTCCGTATTTCTGCTTGCGGGCTTTCATCTCGTGAAACAATTGGACACTGAGCTTACCACCAGAACAGCCAAGTGGATGACCCAAGGCAATGGCACCGCCGTTAACATTGACGATATCGGGATTGAGATCGAGTTCGCGAATCACTGCGAGAGATTGTGAAGCAAACGCTTCGTTGAGCTCTATTTGTTCAATATCGGAGAGCTTCATACCGGCCTGTTTGACGGCTTTAGGAATGGCGTAAACCGGACCTATTCCCATAATGCGCGGTTCTACACCGGCAACATCAAAAGATACCAATCGCGCGATGGGTTCTAAGTTGAGCTCTTTCATCATTGTTTCACTCATTACCACGACAAATGCAGCGCCATCCGACGTTTGGGATGAATTTCCTGCGGTAACACTACCTCCTTCTGCAAAAACAGGTCGAAGCTTGGCCAAGGCCTCCGGATTGGTATCTGCTCGTGGTCCTTCATCGGTATCAACCGTATATGTTTTAACCTGACGTTTTTCGTTGGCATCTAAGTAAACCTGCTCCACTTCTATGGGAGTGATTTGGTCTTTAAACGCGCCGCGCTTAATGGCGTCAACAGCTTTTTTATGTGAATGTAATGCAAACGCGTCTTGGTCTTCTCGACTCACATTGTATTTCTGCGCAACCGCTTCCGCAGTTAGCCCCATATTGTTGTAATAATCAGCATGTCCCTTTGCCAGTTGGTAATTAGGCGTCACCTTCCATCCACCCATGGGAATAAAACTCATGCTTTCCGTACCTCCGGCCACAATACAGTCGGCCATACCGCTGCGAATTTTTGCCGAGGCGATGGCGATGGTTTCTAGTCCACTGGCGCAATAGCGATTTACCGTCATTCCGGGAACCTCTACGTTGTCCATCGCCATAAGTGAAATCAATCGCCCGGTATTGAGACCTTGTTCGGCCTCGGGCATGGCATTGCCCACAATCACATCATTGATTCGTTTTGAATCGAGATTGGGAACCGATTTGAGCAGGTCTTTAATCACCGTTGCTGCTATGTCGTCGGGGCGTGTAAACCGCAACCCTCCTTTATTGGCCTTTCCTACCGCACTGCGTTTTGCTGCTACGATATATGCTTCCATGTTTGTTTCGTTTTAAAAATGTTATACAGAACCACACGTAAAACGACGGTGTATGAACTGTCGTCTACGTGTCGCTAACTCGATTTAATTTCTCAGTGGTTTACCGGTTTTAAGCATGTGTTGAATGCGTTCCAAGGTCTTCTTTTCGGTGCAGAGTGACAAGAAGGCCTCACGTTCGAGGTCGAGCAAATACCGCTCACTAACCTCTGTAGGTTCGCTCAAATCTCCACCAGCCATAACGTTTGCCAGCTTTCGCGCCATCTTCACCTCGTGTTCGGAGATGTAGTTGCCCTCCAACATTTGATTGATTCCTACCTCAAACATACCCAATGCTTGCTGACCAAGCACTCGGAAGGTTTCTCTCGCTGGCATAACGTAACCTTGCTCGGCCAACTGGATGGCTAAGTGTTTGGCATCTGCAATTTGCCGTTGCTTGTTCATGCTGATTTGATCGCGACCACGAACGAGGAAACCGTGTTCAAACGCCTCCTCCACGGATGTTGAAACCTTGGCCATCGCAATGCGGTAGAAGTTTTCACGCAATACGTTGAGTTCCACATCGTCTTTGACGTAGCGCAGTGCAGATCGACGGGTCAGCTCTTTGGTGCCTCCCCCACCGGGAATTACGCCAACGCCAAATTCCACCAAGCCCATGTAGGTTTCTCCGGCGGCTTGAACGGCATCGGCGTGAAGGGTAAGTTCACAACCTCCACCCAACGCCATAGTATGTGGCGCCACAACAACGGGAACATTGGAATAACGCGCACGCATCATGGTGTCTTGAAAATACTTGATGGCGTAATTCAGTTCGTCGTATTCTTGTTCTACAGCAAACATAAATACCATCATTAAATTGGCTCCCACGCTGAAGTTTTGTCCTTGGTTGCCAATGACAACTCCGCGAAAGTCTTTTTCCGCCAGCTCTATTCCTTTGTTGATTCCGGAGAGAACGCCACTTCCCATGGCATTCATCTTAGAGCGAAACTCAATATTGAGTATCCCATCGCCGATATCGGTTACCGCGCACTCGTTATTTTCCCATACCGTATTGGTCGATCGAATGTGGTCGAGAATAATCAAGTCGTCAAGACCGGGAGTTTTTCGGTGTGTTTTTTCGGCGATATCATAGTGGTGTAGACTACCCTCTTTGATGTCGTAGAATGAAGATTTTCCGGTTTTAAGCATTTCTTCAACCCAGGGAGCGGCGTCATAACCCTCCTCTTTCATCATTTTTAGTCCGCGTTCTACGCCAAGCGCATCCCAAACTTCAAACGGGCCATGCTGCCAGCCAAAGCCGGCACGCATCCCTTCATCAATGCGAAATAAGTCGTCTGAAATCTCGGGTATGCGGTAACTCACATACGAAAATAACGCGGAGAAGCTTTTGCGGTAAAACGCACCTGCTTTGTCTTTACCCGCACACAGCACTGCGTAACGCTCACGTAAGTCGTCGATGGGCTTGGTTTGTTCTAAGGTGGCAAAAGAGGCTTTTTTCTGTTTGCCGTATTCCATTGTGTCGAGATTCAAACTGAGAATCTGACGTTTGCCATCCTCATCTTTTGCTTTTTTGTAAAACCCTTGACCGGTCTTAGACCCTAACCAATTATTATCCATCATGGTTTGGATAAATTCGGGTAATGCAAATATACTTTTTTGATCGTCGTCTTTTAGCGCCTTATTCAACCCGTTGGCAACGTGCACAAGCGTGTCTAACCCTACCACATCGCAGGTTCTAAAGGTTGCCGATTTGGGGCGCCCAATCACCGGTCCGGTAAGTTTATCAATTTCCTCTACCGTTAAACCAAAGTCTTTTATGCTGTGAAAAAGAGACATGATAGAGAAGATCCCGATCCGATTGGCAATGAACGCGGGTGTATCTTTACACAGTACGGTTTGTTTGCCCAAATACTTGTCACCGTATGACATAAAAAAGTCTACCACTTCATTCGACGTGTGTTCGGTTGGTATGATTTCCAACAGCGGCAAGTAACGGGGTGGATTGAAAAAGTGGGTACCTATAAAATGCGATTTAAAATCATCGGAGCGTTCCTCTAACATCAAGTTGATGGGAATTCCACTGGTATTGGAACTGATGAGTGTGCCTTTTTTTCGATGTTCTTCTACCTGATCAAAGATGATTTTTTTGATGTCGAGACGCTCAACTACAACTTCAATGATCCAGTCACAATCGGATATCAGATGCATGTCATCTTCAAAATTACCCGTTGAGATGCGACGTGCAAAAGACTTGCTAAATATGGGAGACGGATTGCTCTTCAAGGTCGATTGCAGGCTGTCGTTGACGATGCGATTGCGTACCGATGCGTCTTCTATTGTAAGCCCCTTGGCCTTTTCGGCGTCATTGAGTTCGCGCGGCACGATATCCAGCAACACAGATGACACACCAATATTTGCAAGGTGACAGGCGATCCTAGAGCCCATAATCCCCGATCCTAATACGGCTACTTTACGAATGATTCTTTTTTGCATTGTATGTGATTATTAGAATTTTTTATTATTGAACCGTAAAGGTAAATAAAAATATTATGCAAGCATAGTTAATTACACATTAATAATTTTTTGAAAAATGTAGAATGTAGAATGTA
>SKIJ01000143.1 GCA_007116495.1 Cryomorphaceae bacterium
AATTGCCAAAGTAGGCGTCTTGTATTTCCCGTATCTCAATGCCGCCACTGCTGCTCTCAAAGAAGTTAAACAAACCCACCGCCGGGGTACTTCTCGACGATTGATTCCAATAGTTTGCAAAGGTGCAATGCTTAAAGGAATAGCGACCCCCTAAAGCATAAAAGGCGTACAACCCACAATTGGCAGCCACCACGTTCTCGGCTTCCATGTGTCCAAATCCACCAAACAGCGCCGCACGGGAAAAATTGTACATGCGGGTATTGCTGATTTTCAAGTTGGGCGTACTGCTGGTGGTACTATCGGCCACAACTCCTATCGTTCCATTCTTCACAATGGCGTTGTTGATGATGTTGTCCACACTTCCGCCCATCACGAAAATACCTCCAAGAGACCCACCCCATTGTCCGGGTATATCGCGATAAAATGGTTCCAGCCTATCACCTTGAAACACCACCGGATTGTCGTAATCGGCATTGCCATCCGGATTGACGTGCAAGGTACCCCCATTGAATACCCAGAGTCCGGAATTCTTATGGAAATGGATGCGCGCACCATTCTCAATGGTGAGTTTACAGCCTGCATCAACCACGGCATAACCGTATACCACCACTGGCTTTCCGTTGCCATTAATCGTCGTATCACAAGGGAAAACACTGTAGTTTATTTCGGAATCGGTAAAATAATTCGTCGGGTAAATAAAATGTGCATCCTCTACTAAAGTGACCACATTTACCCACTGTTTCACATCTTTGTTTAAAAATACAATGGAATCTTCGTAGAGCAACTCAGCCTGTCCGGAGGCATCACCGGTTACCTCGAGGAAAATATGCATAGAATCTCCGGAGAGAATCTCCACGTTGCTAAGATCCTTTGCGTTTGTACCGTTGACGTTCATGCGGAAATTAGACTGCTGACCGCGCGCCAGAAATATGCGATCAATCATCACCGGATCGCTGCTCGGATTAAACACCCGCAAGGTGTACGTCGAAGATCCCACACCTGTAAAAACAGTGTCTAAATAAACGGTGTCTTTTGAAAATTGAAGCTCCACGCCTTCATTGGCAAAAGACAGGTCTCTACGGCACGAAAGGCTGAATATAAACAAGGCCATAAAGCCCGAAACCAGAAGAAATCTCATCATATGTTGAACAACGTTTGTCTTCATGTTTTGGTATGTTAAAACAACATGCGAAAGACTTCTTCTATGCGATTGCAGCGCACGATTTGGATACCGGAAGCTGTTTTGTCTAAGGGACCGTGACCGGAAACGACTATGCGTTCGAAGCCCATTTTTTCCGCTTCATTGACGCGCTGTTCCAATCTGGTTACCGGACGAATTTCTCCGCTAAGGCCGACCTCTCCGGCCAAGCAAATATCGTTGGGAACGGGGGTGTCTACATTAGACGATAGAATAGCGGCCACCACAGCCAAATCAATGGCTGGGTCATCTACTTTGATTCCGCCGGTGATGTTTAAAAACACGTCCTTTTGTCCCAAGCGAAAACCGCAACGCTTTTCCAATACCGCCAAGAGCATATTGAGTCTGCGGGTATCAAAGCCCGTAGTGGTTCTTTGCGGCGTACCGTACACCGCCGTACTCACGAGGGCTTGCACTTCAATCAACATGGCGCGCATGCCTTCCAAGGTTGCTGCAACGGCATTGCCACTCAACGAATCACCGCGACGACTTAGGAGAGCCTCGCTGGCGTTTTTCACTTCGCGCAATCCGGAGTTGACCATTTCGTAGATGCCCAACTCGGATGTGGAACCAAAGCGGTTTTTGGATGCGCGAAGCAAACGGTACATGTGGTGACGGTCGCCTTCAAACTGCAAGACGGCATCCACCATGTGCTCGAGAATCTTTGGCCCGGCCAAGTTGCCGTCTTTGGTGATGTGCCCAATCAAAATCACCGGCACGCCACTAGTTTTGCTGAACTGCAAAAACTCTGCAGCGCAGTGGCGAATCTGACTCACACTGCCCGGAGCGGCATCCAGGGCATCGGAGTAAAGCGTTTGGATACTGTCGATGATGACCAAATCCGGCTCCACCGGTTCCATTTGCGCCAGAATATTATTGGTTGATGTTTCGGTGAGAATGAAGCACTCGTTGCTGGGTTTACCGATGCGGTCGGCGCGCATTTTTAACTGCTTCTCACTTTCCTCACCGGACACGTAAAGCACCTTACCAACGTTGGCTTGCAAGGCAAGTTGAAGCATCAAGGTTGATTTTCCTATACCCGGTTCGCCACCAAGCAAAACCAGGGAGCCGGGAACCAGTCCTCCGCCCAATACGCGGTCAAATTCTTCCAATCCGGTCAGTCGGCGCTCCTCTTTTTCGAAGCGAATTTCCTCTACAGATCGCGCCTGCGGTTTTCGGCTATCCCCGCCTCTTGTTCTGCTCCATGCGGGCTGTGAACCGGCGCCTTTATCCACCACTTCTTCAACGATGGTATTCCACTCGCCACAGGCATTGCACTTGCCCTGCCACTTGGCGTAGGAGGCGCCGCAATTCTGACAAATAAACGCTGTTTTCGTCTTAGCCATTGATTCGTCTCTTTTCTGCCGAAGCCAAATACAGAAATCCTACAACACCTCCGAGCAGCGTCATAATTAATTGTGTGGTGTGTACGATGGTGCCAAAACTCATCCCATCTGATTTATCTACACCAAGAAATGCTAAGCCGGTCATCATCAAAAAGTGGTACGAGCCAATACCGCCCGGTGTGGGGATAACCATCCCCAAACTGCCGACAACCATCAGGAAAATACCGTCTGACAATGTTAAATGCGAGGTGCTATCCATGGCAAAAAAGACAACATACACCATGAAAAAATACATTGCCCATATTTGAAACGTGTAAAATACGAATTGCCAGCGTTGTCTTTTAGTCAAAAGATAGAACGACTTCAATCCTTCTTTAATCCCTCTGAGGAAGTTTCGGACTCTTAAAAAAAGCGGGTTGTGCTGATAATGTCGTATGACGAGCACGGCTGTTAATAAAGCTACAATACCAATAATCACAAGGATCCAAGGAAATTCTTGTTGAGATTCGGTATTTTGTGAAAACATGGACATCATATTGCTCCAATTGGTAACAAAGCCGAGGAAGAACAACAAGGCAAGCATCATAAGGTCGACCAAGCGCTCTAGAATAACGGTGCCCAATAGCTTGTTTACCGGTATCTCTTCTGCTCGATACATGGCGGTACAACGAAACACTTCACCGGAGCGCGGAATGACGAGATTCGAAAAATAACCGAGAGCAATACCGTGAACAGCACTCCATTTTGAGCGTATGTCGTAGTCCATTGATTTGAGCAGCATGTTCCAGCGAAATCCTCGCGCAATGTAGGCGTAATACCCCATCAAAGCAGAAATAACGAGAAAAGACCATCGAGCAGACCGCACATCGTCGATCAGCGTGTCCCACTCGGTATGTCGAAAAGCGAGATAAAAAAGAAATCCGCCCAGTCCTAAAAACAACGCGTAAGTAATTATGGATCTAGGGGTCGTTTTTGCCACCTAAGTTTAGTTTAGACGGTTTGTTTCTTCGTTGGGGAAAACGATCGACGGACTGTATTGCTTCGCCTCATCCACCGGCATACTCGCGTATGATATAATGATGATGATGTCACCGGGCTGAACCTTACGTGCGGCAGGGCCGTTCATGGTTACCTCCCCACTTTTTCGCGCTCCTTTAATGACGTAGGTATCCAGTCGTTCACCGTTGTTCACATTGACGATGGACACCTTTTCGCCTTCAATGATGCGCGCAGCATCCATCAAGTCTTCGTCTATGGTAATACTACCGATGTAATTGAGATCGGCACCGGTTATTTTAACACGGTGTATTTTGGATTTGAGCACCTCGATATTCATAGTGGCCATTTATTTTGAAATGGACGGCAAAAGTACTCATTAAATATTACAATGCGACATTATCGATAAGTCGCACATTACCGGCGTAGACAGCAGTGAATAATCGACCTGTATCAATGGGGTGGTTTACCAGCGATAGGTCTGTTTCATCTGCTAATTCGATGTATCCAACCGACATCGTTCGACGTTGTTCAACCGTTTCAATAAACGCATTTTTGCAGTCACGTACGGAAGCACCAGCGTGCACATTCCGCACAAAGCGAAGCAGAGATTCGTAGATTACGGGCGCATCATTTCGCTGTTCGGGAGTGAGCAGCATATTTCGCGAACTCATTGCCAACCCATCGGCTTCTCGACGCGTGGTCACGCCTACAATAGAAATCTCTGAGTGATACAATTGAGCAATGTGCCTAATGATGGTCAGCTGCTGAAAGTCTTTTTCTCCAAAATACGCCTTACAAGGCCCCACCATTTTGAAAAAACGATCAACAACTGCCGCAACACCTTGAAAATGACCGGGCCGTTTCTCCCCTTCCATCACCAAGTCAAACCCATTTAAATCGTATTGAATGACCTGTTCGTTTGGAGGATACATCTCTTCAACTTCCGGCAAAAAAACGATAACCTCCGATGCATTTCCCGACAACAACGCAATATCGGCGTCGATTTGGCGAGGGTAGTTCGACAAGTCGTGAGGGTTGTTAAATTGTGTAGGGTTAACAAATATCGATACCAAAACCACATCGCACTGTCGATTCGCCATGCGCACCAGGGCCATATGCCCGTCGTGAAGCGCCCCCATGGTCGGAACAAACCCAATGGTCAGTCCGCTTTCTCGATGAATATTTAGTTTGGCTTGAAGCTCCGCTTTATTGGTAACGATTGTCATAAATTGTTTTTCCAATCGGCAAATCTATAGGTAAATCGCTAAAGTCACGTGAAAAAGTTGTATCTTTGCAATCTGTTTGTTCCTTTAAATAAGAAAAGATCTCATGGAGAAAAAGAGAATCCTGTACGTATCGCAAGAAATCAGCCCCTATTTACCTGAAAACGATTTATCAAACCTATCGCTCCAGCTTCCAAGGAAGATGACCGAAATGGGCAATGAGGTTCGCATCTTCATGCCAAGGTTTGGTGTAATCAACGAACGACGTCACCAACTCCACGAGGTGATTCGCTTAAGCGGAATCAATATCGTCATCAACGATTTAGACATGCCATTATTGATTAAAGTTGCTTCGGTTCCACAAGCCCGCATGCAAGTATACTTCATCGATAACGAAGAGTTATTTAAGCGCAAGTTCACTCATTTTGATGAAAACGGAAAAGCATTTGACGACAACGAACACCGCATGGTATTTTTCTGCAAAGGTGTTGTTGAGACCGTAAAAAAACTTGGTTGGGCTCCGGACATCATTCACTGCCACGGTTGGATGGCATCCTTTCTCCCCATTTATCTTCGTCAATACTACAGCGACGACGCACTGTTTTCCAACAGCAAAATCATTTACTCAAGTTACAGCTACCCCTACGAAGATGTCATAAGCGGCAAATCCATTAACGAGATACTTTCGTATGACGGGGTAAATGGCATTTCTGAAGAGAAACTCAGCAACCTCCAAGTTGATCAGTTACAGAGCATAGGTATTGAGAACTCCGATGCTGTTATGCGACTTGGTCAAAACAGTGAGGATTTGTCAAAATTCATTGAAGACAAAAACCTACCTATTTTAGACTATCAGTTTGACGTAGATGATTTGAAAAAAATTCAAACTTTTTATGAAGAAGTGGTCACCGAAGAAACCATTGCTTAACACGCTGGGCTTAACCTCCAGCATTAGATTTATTACGAAAGCCAGCCTTGTGTTGGCTTTCTTCGTGTTGTTAAGTTGCGAAAAAGACACCGAAGATCTTGGCAGTAATGTCGTAGATGGTGAAGGATTCTCCTCGGGAATACTGGCAGATGTGGATGTGACTACATACTCTCGCCCTCGAGATTCCATCTTTACATTTCAGGCAACGCGGTTTGTTGTAGGACAAACAAGCGATGCCGATTTTGGAGATGTAAAAGCCACCATTTACACCCAATTAAGACCAGAACTTACAGCCCCGGATTTTGGACCAAATCCACGCATCGACTCAGTTGTGATGACCCTTGTATACGAAGATCCTCCGTTTACTGCCAATTTTAGTCAGCCGATGACGTTTGAAATTCATCGACTCACCGAAATCATTGATCGCGATGAGCTCCACACCAATCTGAGCACCTTAGCCGTCGAGAGCGATGCCTTGGGAAGCGTAACCGTAACCCCTGATTTTCGTCGTGCGTCTCCCCCGGGTGATACGACAGGGGTCAACGAAATCCCACCACTTCGGATTACACTCGACAACGATTACTTTAACGACCTCATACTGCAACCAAGTCTTGCCGGAACATCTGAATTAGACAATGTAGAAAACTTCTTGGAATACTTTAAAGGTCTGCGCATACGTACTACCGGAGGGGATGGGTTTGTTTATTTCGATGCATTTAGCACCGAAACCGCCATACGTATTTATTACTCCAACGACGATACCTTGGAAACCGATATGCAGTTTAAGTTATTGGCTGGTAATAACAACGTTTTTTTCATGAATTACAGTCATGACTTATCCTCCGCAAATGCGCGTTTGAGTGTACAAGATACCATAAATGGCATGGAACGCATTTACAGCTCCGGCATGGGCGGTCCCATTCCCTACATTACCATCGACGATTTTATGTCGCTGAAAGACTCGCTCTCCATCATTAATAAAGCAACACTTCGCGTCCCCATAGCATCGGGATCGCGTGGTAAGTTCAAAGCACCCGACAACCTTATTGGCATTACGCTCGAAGATGAAGCCATCCTTGATTTTCAGGAAAACATCTGGATTCAAAATGGCGAAGTGGCGACCGGAGCATTTCGTCAAGGATTCTACGAATTGAACATCACACGTTTTTTGATGGACGCCATCATCAACGAAAAGCCCCTCACACTTGGGTTGCTTCCCCAGCGCGGGGACTCCAATGCCGGGCGTGTAATTCTTTCCGGAAATAAATCTACTGAAAACCCCATAGAACTTCGCATCATTTACTCCAACTCTAAAAACTAATCATTATGTGTGGAATCGTAGGCTATTTAGGCTCAAAAGAGGCGTACCCCATTTTAATTAAAGGATTAAAACGTCTCGAATACCGCGGTTATGACTCGGCCGGTTTGGCCATTCACAACGGTGAGACAATCAGGCAATATAAGCGTAAAGGCAAGGTATCTAAACTGGAATCTGCTGCTGAGAACCAGCCCAAAGAGGGCACCTTAGGCATTGCACACACGCGCTGGGCCACGCACGGTGAGCCCAACGACGTCAACTCGCACCCTCATACATCCACATCCGGACGCTTCCATATCATTCACAATGGCATCATTGAAAACTTTGACTCCATAAAAGAAGCACTCAAAAAAAGAGGGTACTCCTTTCAATCGGATACCGACACCGAAGTGCTCATCAACCTGATTGAAGACATTTTTGAAGAGGGTGATATGCCTTTGGAAAAAGCGGTACAGGCAGCACTTAACCAAGTCAGTGGCGCCTACGCCATCGCGGTCATCGACAATGAAAACCCCGATTTAATGGTGGTGGCCAAAATGGGTAGTCCGCTGGTTGTGGGCTTAGACAACGGTCACTTCTATGTTGCATCCGATGCGACGCCATTTGTAGAGTACACCAAAAAAGCTGTTTACCTCGAAGATGGTGAAATGGCAGTACTCCGCCGCAACGAAAACATATCGGTGTTTACCGTTGAAACTGATTCCCCGGTTGAACCCTATGTTCACCAACTCACCTTAGACATCGAACAGATTGAAAAGGGTGGATACGAGCACTTTATGCTCAAGGAAATTTACGAACAACCACGGTCAATTTACGACAGTTTACGCGGTAGGCTACTTCCTGAAGAAGAAAAAATCATCATGCGTGGTGTAAGTGAGTACAAAGAAAAGTTTCTCAACGCCGACCGCATCATCATTGTTGCGTGCGGAACGAGCTGGCACGCCGGGTTAGTAGCTGAATATATTTTTGAAGAAATGGCGCGCATTCCAGTGGAAGTTGAATACGCCTCAGAATTTCGCTACCGCAACCCCATCATAAACGAAAACGACGTGGTTATTGCCGTTTCTCAATCCGGAGAAACTGCCGATACCCTTGCAGCCATAAAATTAGCAAAATCAAAAGGAGCAACCATTTTCGGTGTGTGTAACATCGTAGGTTCATCCATCGCACGTGAGTCGCATGCCGGCACATTCACCCATGCAGGCCCGGAAATTGGTGTTGCCTCTACTAAAGCCTTCACGGCACAAGTTGCTGTTCTCACGCTAATGGCCATCAAAATAGGCTACGAACGCGGCAACTTACCGAAATCGGAGTACATCAAATACCTACACGAACTCAATCGCGTTCCCGACATGGTGGAAAAGGTATTGACATGCAACAACGATAACCTTTACGCCATTGCAGAAAAATACGCCGAGGCCGAAAACGCTCTTTACCTAGGTCGCGGTGTAAACTTCCCCGTAGCTCTCGAAGGTGCGCTAAAACTCAAAGAAATTTCCTATATCCATGCTGAGGGCTATCCAGCTGCCGAAATGAAACACGGCCCCATTGCGCTCATCGATGAGAATATGCCTGTAGTGATTATTGCGCAGAAAAATGCAAACTACGAAAAAGTTGTATCCAATGCGCAAGAAGTAAAAGCTCGAAAGGGAAAAATCATCGCCATCATATCTCCTGACGATACGGAAGTTCGCCGATTGGCAGATCACACCATAGAGGTCGAAGAAACATACGAACTTTTATCGCCACTACTCACCACCATTCCCCTGCAAATTTTATCCTATCACATTGCCGTAATTCGCGGTTGCAATGTGGATCAACCCCGAAACCTAGCAAAAAGTGTAACGGTAGAATAGACCCTTAACTAACTTTGCACTACTAAAATAAACAGCTGTTATGTTCAACATACAAACCATCTTCCTCGGATTTGTTGGCCCTTGGCAAATCGCCCTTATTGTTGCCGTCGTATTATTGTTGTTTGGCGGTCGGAAAATCCCCGAACTCATGAAGGGCTTAGGCAGTGGCATTCGCGAATTTAAAGATGCCGTAAAAGAAGACGACGACAAAGAAATAAACGACAAAAAAGAGGATTAAACCTTATGAATACGTACGATCGGCTGTCTGACTTACACCGCGATTTAAAGCGAGGTGCGTTTACGTGCATGGATTGGGTAAACCACCACATTGACGCAATCGAAAAGGCCAAAGACCTCAATGCGTTTGTGGAAATTTTTTACCAAGAAGCGCGTAATCGAGCTACTGTATTAGACCAGAAGTTAAAACACGGGAAACCGGGAAAACTCGCCGGTTTGATAGTAGGTATCAAAGACAATATTTGCTATAAAGGCCATGGGCTTAGTGCCGGTTCTAAGATGCTTGAATCCTTTGAATCGCTCTTTAGCGCAACTGTTGTAGAGCGCTTATTAGCAGAAGACGCCATCGTTATCGGACGATTGAACTGTGATGAATTTGCCATGGGGTCGTCAAATGAAACCTCTTTTTACGGACCGGTTAAAAATCCAATCGACAATTCAAAAGTACCGGGTGGCTCCTCTGGTGGCTCCGCTGCTGCTGTTGCAGCCGGATTATGTCAGGTTACACTTGGCAGCGACACTGGTGGCTCTATCCGTCAGCCGGCTTCTTTTTGCGGTATCTACGGTCTAAAACCTACCTACGGAAGGGTTTCACGCCATGGATTAATTGCATTTGCTTCGTCGTTCGATCAAATTGGTCCTCTCGCGCGCAGTGCTGAAGACTTGGCCGCTGTAATGGAAGTCATATCGGGAGCTGACGAATACGACGCCACTGCTTCGAGCAGAGACGTACCGCAGTACAGTACTCAACTCAATGTAACGGGCAAACGCAAATTTGCACTTATAAAAGAAACCATTGACAGTGATGGTGTTGATAAAGAAATTGCTGACCACACAAAATCACTTGCCGGTAAGCTCCGTGCCAATGGACACCAAGTCGACAAAATCAGCTTTCCGTACCTCGATTACTTGGTTCCCATCTACTACCTTATCGCTACCGCTGAAGCAAGCTCTAATTTAGCTCGGTACGACGGTGTTCACTACGGACATAGAAGTGAAAAAGCCACTGACCTTGAACACATTTATAAGTTGAGCCGAGCAGAAGGGTTTGGCACCGAAGTCAAACGCCGCATTATTCTGGGAACATTTGTTCTTTCATCCGGTTACTACGACGCCTTCTACGGCAAGGCACAAAAAGCACGCGGGCTAATCACCAAGAAAATGAATGCGATTATGGACAACTACGACTTCATTCTTACACCAACATCGCCGGGAACTGCGTTTGAGATTGGCGAAAAGAGAAAAGATCCCGTACAAATGTACTTGGAAGATATTTACACCGTAATGGCCAATATTTCCGGTATGCCGGCGGTATCGATTCCCACCGGAAAACACTCCAACGGATTGCCATATGGTGTTCAATTAACCGCCAATTACTTCGAAGAAGAGAAGCTTTTACAAATGGCCAATGAAGCAAAAGAGCTGGTTTAATTTTTGCTTATCAATATCACGGATTTCCAAATAATTTACCACTCCATGCTGTTACGCCGATTGATTGTTGTTTTATTTTTTACTGCCCCTATCCTCTCCTTTTCTCAAAGTGAACGCATTGAGGGTGACATCGACTCAACAGCTCATGTAAATACGATAAGCGAACCGTTAGTGCCATTCGACAGCATTGAGTGGGTGTTTGAAGACTACCTCTTTTCTCGTATGGTTGACAGTATGGTTTTTTACGACCTCCACAGCAAAGAAGAAGCGTGGTCGTACATCCCATTTGCGGGCAACGATTCGATTTACCCATTACCACCAGACAGCGTTTTAAAAGAGAGAATTGCGTTTTTAGACATGCATTCACCTTTTGATTTCCGCCTTAATAACGACGTTAAGCGTTTCATCAACCTCTATTTGAAACGCCACGAAATGATGAGTAGAATGCTTGGACTAAGTGAATTTTACTTCCCACTCTTTGAAGAAACGCTGGATCGCTACGATATGCCCCTTGAGTTGAAAAACTTGGCAATTGTTGAGTCTGCACTTAATGCACGCGCCCGTTCAAGAGTTGGCGCACAAGGACTTTGGCAGTTTATGTACAATACGGGTAAGGTAATGGGCTTAGAGGTCAACTCCCTGGTTGATGAGCGCAATGACCCGTATAAATCAACCGATGCCGCTTGCAGATACCTGAGCAAGATGTATGCGGTTTTTGGCGAATGGGATATGGCACTTGCCGCATATAATGCCGGTCCAGGTAATGTCAACAAAGCCATTCGCCGTTCGGGAGGCAAACGTACATATTGGGAGATTCGCTCATTTTTACCGAGGGAAACACAAGGATACGTACCTGCCTTCATCGCAGTGAATTACGTGATGCATTACGCTGCTGAGCATGGCATCAAACCGACTCCGGCTATGTACACATATTTTCAAGTGGACAGCATTGAAATTCAAGAAACCCTCACATTTGCCATGTTAAGTGAAGTGCTTAACATCGGGGTGGAACAACTCGAAGCATTGAACCCCACTTATCGAAAAGGAATTATACCTGCGAGCACCGAACGTTATGCAACATTAGTGTTGCCAACACCTCACTTGGGTGCATTTTTACAAAATGAAGACTCAATTTACAATATTGCGCGTAAAGTCATCCCAGAAGAAGAACGCAAGGCAACAGCAGAGGATGTTGAACGCGTTGTTCACCGCGTTCGCCCCGGAGAGAGCCTATCCGTGATTGCTGATAAATACAAAGTAAGGGTTTGGCAAATCAAACAGTGGAACAATCTCCGCAGCGACCGCATTTATGTTGGACAACGCTTGCAGCTTCAACCAAAGGCAACAGCACCTCCGAGCAACCAAGGCGCAACCATGTCGTCGGTAAAAGTAGTTGAAGAGGATAAAGACAAAAACAGTGTTTATCACCGCGTACAATTGGGCGACACTCTGTATAATATTGCGGCCAATTATCCCGGCGTTAGTGCTGATGACATCATGAAATGGAACAACATCAGCAACCCCAAACGCATACGTACCGGAGATAAAGTAATCATTTACCTCGAATAACCATGCGCATCCTCACCATGTCAATCGCCTTTATATTGTTTACTGCGTGTACAAGCAATGGTAAACAAGAGGACGATGGTGAGAAACAAAACAACGCAACACAGCAAACCACCTCATCCAAAACACTGCCCTCAAGTTCAGGCGCAAAGTCTGAAGTTATCGTTGTATGCGACGACACCATTTGGGACGGTCGTGCGGGTGCAACCATTAAACGCGTTTTAGCGAAGGAGCAGTACGGCTCGCGCAATGAGCCTTTTTTTGAGCTCTTTCAACTGCGCAAACGCGATTTTAAAGAGATGCTGAAGCGCACGCGTCATCTCGTACATATTGAAAAAGGCAACACCAACGTTGCGGAAATCAAAACCGATGTTTACGCCCGACCACAAAATTATGTGCACATTGTGTACCGCGACGGAGAAAAGCTTGATTCACTAGTCAAATCTGTTATCGGAAAGGCGTTTACCTCTTTCCGTGAACTTGATATGACAATCACCCGTAATAAATGGAAAGACCGCACCTGGCCATCTCCCAAAAAAATGGCCAAAGACGGCATCACGTTTATGTTACCCAAAAGCTTTCAAACTACGGTAGACAAACGCAATTTGGTGGTTGGCTGGGCTGAGTCCAAAAAAGCAGATTTGGTGATGTTTGTCTATACCCGGCCATTTACCTACGACGACCAACTGACCTTTCAGCGAGAAGACATCATCCGCTGGCGCGATTCCATCAGCGAGATTCACATCCCTGCCGACCGCGAAGGCAGTTATACCCAAACCGAAACCGATCCCGCTCCCGAGATAAACGTCACCAAAGTAGGCGACTACATCGGCTTTGAAACCAGAGGATATTTTCGTGCCGTGGGTGATTTTATGGGCGGTTCATTCATCAACATCACCCTTTTTGACGACGCCAATGAGCGCATCATCATGATGGACGGGTTGGTATACGCGCCCAATCAAAAGAAGCGGAGCATTTTAATGGAGCTGGAGGCGATGTTTCGGTCGGTGAATATCCGGCGGTAGGGGCAACCCTTGCGGTTGCCTTATGGGTGACCGAATAGGTCACCCACGGTACAACCGCAAGGGTTGCCCGTACAGGAATTGCCAGGCAAAATATAATTACGAACATGGCATTAGTATTTTCCATTACAAATCATAATATTCTGGGATACATTCCGGAGGCCTACCTCGTAGAAGATTCTAATGGTTATGTGGCACGACAGGTTTATGCCCATCATTTTCACGATGAAGAATTTGTGAAAAAAAACGA